>NZ_JBFTLU010000398.1:0-4373 GCF_056396605.1 Pseudomonas sp. 05T35 | reverse complement strand
CCTCAAGGCCCTGGCGCAAAAACTCAAAGTGAATGCCGGCAGCGAGCCGGGCACTGACGTTGGTCCGGTGATTTCGAAACGGGCCAAGGCGCGGATTCTTGAGCTGATCGAAAGCGGCATCAAGGACGGCGCAAAACTGGAGCTCGATGGTCGTGACATCACCGTCCCAGGGTACGAAAAAGGCAACTTTGTCGGCCCGACCCTGTTCTCCGGCGTGACCACCGACATGCAGATCTACACCCAGGAAATTTTCGGTCCGGTGCTGGTGGTGCTGGAAGTCGACACCCTCGATCAGGCCATTGCCCTGGTCAACGCCAACCCGTTCGGTAACGGCACTGGCCTGTTCACCCAGAGCGGTGCGGCGGCGCGTAAATTCCAGAATGAAATCGACGTCGGCCAGGTTGGCATCAACATCCCGATCCCGGTGCCGGTTCCGTTCTTCAGCTTCACCGGCTCGCGCGGTTCCAAGCTCGGCGACCTCGGTCCGTATGGCAAGCAAGTGGTGCAGTTCTACACTCAAACCAAGACCGTCACCAGTCGCTGGTTCGACGATGACAGCGTCAATGACGGTGTGAACACAACCATCAATTTGCGTTAAGGAGCCGGACATGAAAATCGCTTTTATCGGTCTCGGCAACATGGGCGCGCCGATGGCGCGCAACCTGATCAAGGCTGGCCATTCGCTGAACCTGGTCGACCTGAACAAAGCCGTACTCGCAGAGCTGGCGCAACTGGGCGGCACCATCAGCGCTTCGGCGCGTGAAGCAGCCCAAGGCGCAGAGCTGGTGATTACCATGCTGCCGGCCGCTGTCCATGTGCGCAGTGTCTGGCTGGGTGAAGACGGCGTGCTGGCCGGGATCGCCAAGGGCGTTCCCGCCGTGGATTGCAGCACCATCGACCCGCAGACCGCCCGCGATGTCGCTGGGGCGGCGGCCAAGCAAGGCGTACCCATGGCGGATGCGCCGGTCTCCGGCGGCACCGGTGGCGCTGCGGCCGGGACGCTGACCTTCATGGTTGGTGCCACGCCGGAATTGTTCGCCACCCTGCAACCGGTACTGGCGCAGATGGGCCGCAACATCGTGCATTGCGGTGAAGTCGGCACCGGGCAAATCGCCAAGATCTGCAACAACCTGTTGTTGGCGATTTCCATGGTCGGCGTCAGCGAAGCCATGGCCCTGGGTGATGCCCTAGGCATCGACACCAAGGTGCTGGCGGGGATCATCAACAGTTCGACCGGTCGTTGCTGGAGTTCGGAGATGTACAACCCGTGGCCGGGCATTGTCGAAACAGCACCGGCATCGCGTGGTTATACCGGCGGTTTCGGTGCCGAATTGATGCTCAAGGACCTCGGGCTGGCCACTGAAGCTGCGCGTCAGGCGCATCAACCGGTAATGCTCGGCGCGGTGGCTCAGCAGCTGTATCAGGCGATGAGTCAGCGTGGCGAAGGCGGCAAGGATTTCTCGGCAATCATCAACAGCTATCGCAAACCCTGATAGGGGGGCGGGACTGTGGCGAGGGAGCTTGTCGGAACGCCGCAACGCCCCGCTCGGCTGCGAAGCAGTCGTCAATCCTGAACACGCGGCGTATCTGACAAGTCGCATTGGCCTCATGGGTCCGCTTCGCGAACCCGCGGGAGCAAGCTCCCTCGCCACAAATATGGCGTAATCCGTCGATACTTTCCGAGAGCCCACGTCGGGTGGGCTCTCGGTTTTTTATTGCTGAATCAGGCGAAAACGAAGTACTTGCGTACGGTCTCGACCACTTCCCATGTGCCTTTCATGCCCGGCTCAATGACGAAAATATCACCCGCGCGCAGATGGATCGGTTCCATCCCGTCCGGGGTGATCACGCAGTAGCCTTCCTGGAAGTGGCAGTATTCCCACTTCACATACTCCACGTACCACTTGCCCGGTGTGCAGATCCAGGTGCCCATGATCTTGCTGCCGTCTTCGCTGGTGTAGGCGTTGAGGTTGACGGTATGCGGGTCACCTTCGAGTTTCTCCCATTTGCAGGCGTCAAGCACTGGCAGTGGATGGGTATCGCGAAGAACGGTAATGGGTTTGGACATGCTGACTCCGAGCGTTAGGCAGGACTGAAGTCGCACCCTATAGCGCCCGGCAGGGTGTCAGTTGTCTGTGCTCGACATTCAGCTGTCCAGAAACGCGCTATCGAGCAAACCCGCTCAAGCGGACATCCAGGAGTCCGATTCACGCATTGAAATTTCCATCCGCTAAACTTCAAATTCTTGGCATTAAGTGCGAAACATTTGGGCGTTCCCGACGGTTTTCGCAAGAATCTTCACAGGCATCACTCGTATCATTCACGCGAGAGTTGTCGAGAGCTATGCAATGAAAAAAACAATGTCGTGGTGGGATATCAGCCCGCCCTTGAGCACCGTAACACCGACGTGGCCGGGTGATACGCCGTTTCAGGAAGAGCGCGTCTGGACCTTCGGCCCCGAGTGCCCGGTGAATGTCGGTCGCATCACCCTGTCTCCCCACACCGGTGCCCATGTCGATGCACCGTTGCATTACAGTGCCGACGGCGCGGCCATTGGCGATGTATCGCTGGATGTTTATATCGGTCCGTGTCGCGTCTTGCATTGTCTGGACAGCGGTCCGTTGGTTCAGCCCGGGCAACTGGAAGGACGCCTTGCCGATCTGCCCGAGCGCGTCTTGCTGCGCACTTATCAACAGGCGCCGCTGACGGCCTGGGATTCGGACTTCACGGCTGTCGCCAAAGAAACCGTCGACCTGCTGTCGGGCCTTGGCGTGCGGCTGATCGGTATCGATACTCCGTCGCTGGACCCTCAACAGTCCAAGACCATGGATTCGCACAACGCAGTGGCCCGCCATGGCATGGCGATTCTCGAAGGCATCGTGCTCGATGACGTGCCGGAAGGCGACTATGAACTGATTGCGTTGCCGCTGCGGTTTGCCAACCTGGACGCGAGCCCGGTCAGGGCCATTTTACGTCCCCTGAACAAACCGCCACTTGAGGAGCCTGCTCAATGAGCCAATGTCCCTATTCATCTTCAAATCAGTCACCTTCAAATCAGTCACCTTCAAAGCAGCCGGAAGAATGGCATAACGCCGAACTGAATTTTTCCGACTCCATGAGCTACGGCGATTACCTGGATCTGGGGAAGATTCTCAGCGCTCAGCACCCTCTGTCGCCGGACCATAACGAGATGCTGTTCATCATCCAGCATCAGACGTCCGAGCTGTGGATGAAGCTGATGCTGCACGAGCTCAAGGCCGCCCGCGAACACGTCAGGCTGGGCGAGTTGCCTCCGGCGTTCAAGATGCTGGCGCGGGTCTCGCGGATTTTCGATCAACTGGTGCATGCCTGGACGGTGCTGGCGACCATGACGCCGACCGAATACCACGCGATCCGGCCGTTTCTGGGCCAGTCATCGGGCTTCCAGTCGTTCCAGTACCGCGAGATCGAATTCATCCTCGGCAACAAAAGTGCAACGCTGTTGCGTCCACATGCGCACCGGCCGGAACTGTTGGCGGAGCTGGAAAAGGCGATTGCCACGCCGTCGCTGTATGACGAGGCGATTCGGTTGATGGTCAGCGCAGGGTTGGCGATTGATCCGCAGCGCTTCGAGCGCGACCCGGCCAGCCCGACTGCTTATGACGCCTCGGTCGAAGCCGCCTGGCGTGTGGTCTACACCGACCCTTCGCGGTATTGGGATCTTTACCAGTTGGCGGAAAAACTGATCGACCTTGAGGACTCGTTCCGTCAATGGCGCTTCCGCCATGTCACCACGGTTGAGCGGATCATCGGCTTCCAGCCGGGCACAGGTGGCACGGAAGGTGTCGGCTATCTGCGCAAGATGCTCGATACCGTGCTGTTTCCGGAGTTGTGGCGCGTGCGTTCGACCCTCTGAACCAGGCGCTAGAGGATTCCCGGCGCACGGACCCTGTAGCAGCTGCCGAAGGCTGCGTTCGGCTGCGTAGCAGTCGTAAAATCATCCGCTGAGGTGCATCAGGCACACCGAGTTGTTTGTATTTACGAGCGCTGCGCGCTCGAACGCAGGCTGCGCCAGCTGCTACAGAAAGCAAAAGCCCCGGCATTCATCGAATGCCGGGGCTTTTTGTCGACTGGCTGAAGGCTATTAAGCGACCGACAACGCGCGAGTTCTGGCGACCCGAATCCGGTAGAACACGAACAGGATCAGTACCCAGATCGGGATCGCGTAGACCGACGCACGCACCCCGGGAATCAACAACATCACGTAGATGATCATGGCCATGAACGCCAGGCACAGGTAATTGGTGTACGGCGACCAGAACGCCTTGAAGCCCGGGACGATGCCGCGTTGGCCCATGGCCTTGCGAAACTTCAGGTGCGTCAGGCTGATCATC
>NZ_JBFTLU010000397.1:0-6211 GCF_056396605.1 Pseudomonas sp. 05T35 | reverse complement strand
CAAGTGGCGCTTTTGCCAATCGTTCAAGCTTTATCGCGGTCAACTGGAGCTCCGATCCAGACGGTTTTGCGCAGCGGGCTACCCAGCTGCAAGTCGATGTGCTGGAAGGTTTGCAGCATCTGGCCTTTTCAGGGGTTGACGTTGCCCGGTTGCTGTTCGAATCCCACGGTCCAGGCCCCGTCCTGCCCGTTGTGATCACCAACGGTTTTTCCTGGCCGGTCTTGTCGACGGACAGTCCCATGAGCCTGTGTGGCGGACTGACCCAGACACCACAGGTGGCAATGGATATCCGCTTCTCGGCCAACGCCGAGGGTACCTTGGTGTTCGACATCGACTATGCGCGCGAAGTACTGGATCCGGCGGTGGTCAGCGATATCTTGAGTGCCTTCGAAAGGGCGATCAGTCAGATCACGGCAAACGGTGTGTTTGCCATTGATGCCCCGGCGATTATCGACAGGCGCCACTACCGGCTGAATAGCCCCGTGACCGAGGCGTGTCACGCAGCGTTTCTCGAGCAGATCGCGAGCAATATCTTTGATCGTAGCAACGCCAGAATCGCCCTCATCAGCGGCGACCGGCAAATCAGTTATGCCGAGCTTGGCGACGGCGTATGCCGGATGATTGCTGCGTTGCAAGCGCGCGGGCTTTCTCGGCGCGATGTGGTTGCCATATGCCTGCCCCGCAGCCCGGAGCACACAATGGTAACGTTGGCCTGTGCACTGACGGGCTTGATCTGGGTCCCCATCGATGCTTCGGCACCTGAGGAGCGACGGCTTTTCCTGCTGGAAAACTGTCGACCTGATCTGGTGGTGATCACCCAGGGCGAGTCTGTCGAGCATCCTTGTGCGACACCTGATGAGCTGCTGGCAGCACAAGCCCTGGTTCCACCGCTGATGGAGGACCTGTCGTCAAGCGAAGCGCCGGCCTATTACCTCTATACCTCGGGTACCACCGGAAAGCCCAAATGCGTGGTGCTGAGCAACCGAGCCACCGCCAATGTCATTGGCAGCACCCTTGAGCGCTGGGCAGTGACCGAGCGCGATGTGTTCATGTCCGTAACTCCGCTTCACCATGACATGTCGGTTTTCGACGTGTTGGGCTGCCTGACAGCGGGGGCGACGCTGGTACAGCCTGGCCAGGGCGAGGAAAAGGATGCAGTGCGCTGGAATCAGTTGATTGCCCGGCATCAGGTAACGTTGTGGTGTTCGGTGCCCGCCATCCTCGAGATGCTTCTTTCTTGCCGCGCCACCCATGACTTGAAGAGCCTGCGCCTGATTGCGCAGGGAGGGGACTACATCAAGCCCGCCGTCATTGCCGAGCTGCGCGCGCTGCTGCCGGATTCCCGGTTGATCTCCCTTGGGGGGCCGACGGAGACAACCATCTGGAGTATCTGGCACGAAATCACTGCTGATGACCAAGCGCTGATCCCCTACGGCAGGCCGTTGCCCGGTAACCGTTACTTCACCCTTGATTCACAGGGTGAGCATTGCCCGGCRGGCGTTGTCGGCCGAATTCACACGGCCGGGGTCAATCTCGCACTGGGCTACCTGGAAAACGGCGAGCTGACACAGAGCGAGTTCGTGACCGTCAACGATGAACATGGCCGGGCCGTTCGTGCTTTCCGCACCGGTGACTGTGGTCGTTACCGTCGCGATGGCACCTTGATCTTCGACAGTCGGGTCAACGGCTACGTGAAAGTTCGCGGTGTACGGGTGTCGCTCCCGGATATCGAGATCGAACTGATCAATCACCCATCGGTCAGGCACGTGTTGGTCGTGGATTATGGCGAACAGCGTCAAGGTGAGGTCTGCATCGGTGCGCTGTATGTCGGCCAGCAGGGTGCCGCAGAGCTGACGGCAACCGAGTTGCGCAACTACGCCCGCCAACATCTGCCGCACTCCCATGTACCCACGCGGTTCTTGAGCGTGGATGAGTTGCCGCTGTCGCAAAACGGCAAGCCTGATCGCCAGCGGGCCCGCAGCCTGCTCACTATGCCGGCGAATGAAGTGGCCGAGCCTGCCACCAGGATCATCTCGACCAAGAGAAACAAGGTGCTGGACCTCTACTTGAGTGTATTGGGCCGACCGTTGGAAGACGGGGTCAATGACGCGGTGGATTTCATCAGCCTGGGGTTGCGTCCCCAGCATTTGAAGGCCATTTCGGCGCGGTTCCAGGAAGACTTTTCGGTGGCGCTTTCACCCGGGCAATTGCTGCGCTGCCGCAATGCACACGACGTCGAACGGCTGCTCATGACTGAAGGTTCGTGAGCGCCTCTGAATAATATTGAAATGAATGGAGTGGGGCACCACAGAGCGTGCTCCCTTCTATCCAGACAGCAGTCCCTTTGGAGATGGATCGGATGACGGATATACCCACTGTAGATATTGCCGGTGTTGGCATTGGGCCCTTTAATCTCGGGCTGGCTGCATTACTGTCCAGACACCCGGGCGTGGCGGGTATTTTCCTTGATCGCAAAGCGGAGTTTCGCTGGCATGAAGGACTTCTCTTGCCAGGCACGACGCTTCAGGTTCCCTTCCTGGCGGACCTGGTGACGATGGCTGACCCCACGCACCCACTGAGTTATCTGAACTACCTGCATCAGCACGATCGCCTGTATCAGTTCTATTACTACGAGAACTTCCAGGTGCCGCGGCGCGAGTACGACCATTACTGCCGATGGGCGTCGCAGCAGTTGCCCGCCTGCCACTTCGGCGAAGACATCTGTGATGTGAGCTATGACGCGAGCGTTGACCGATTCCTGATTGAAAGCCAGTCCGTGTCCGGCTTCAAACGCCGTTACTACAGCCGGGACCTGGCGATTGGCGTCGGCACCGTGCCGCTGTTGCCGAAATGGGCCCAGCTCAAGAGCACGGTGCCAGTCATGCATTCGGCGGAGTTCGGCAAAAGACAGGCGCAGTTGGCGCAGTGCCGGCGGGTCACGGTGATTGGCTCCGGGCAGAGTGCGGCGGAGTGCGTGCTGGCATTGTTCAGCGAGTTGACCCCCGAACGGATTGCGGCCGGAGCTTCGATTCGCTGGATCACGCGTTCGCCGGGCTTCCATCCCATGGAGTATTCAAAACTTGGGCAGGAGTGTTTTACCCCATCCTACATGGAGTACTTCCACAGTATTCCACGGGAACGTCGCCGAGACATCGTTGCGGGGCAGGGGTTGCTGTACAAGGGCATCAGTTTTTCGACCATTGCCCAGATCTACGACCTGATCTACGAACGCTCGATTGGTGGCGCTGATACAGGTCTGACGTTGCTTTCCAACTGCGAAGTCGAGACCGTGGAGGATGTCGACGGCACGCTGCGAATTGCCTACCGGCACCGCGAGCTGGATCAGACCGGCACCCTTGAGGCCGACGCGATTGTTGCGGCGACGGGATACGGGCATGCCTGGCCGCAGTGGTTTGAACGGCTCAAAGGCGTCGTGCTTGAAACCGATGAATTCGGCGACTGTATCGTCGAGGAAGATTTTACGGCGCGCCGCTGCGACGAAGGCACGGGCCGTATTTTTGTGCAGAACGCGGAGATCTTCCAGCATGGTGTTGGTTCGCCGGATCTCGGGGTAGCGGCCATTCGCAATGCGACGATTGCCAACCGGTTACTCGGTCGAACGCACTACCGCTTGCCCAAGCACTCATCGTTCCAGCGCTACGGAATGCATGAAGCGTAGCGCTTGATGTGCAGGGTCTTGTTAACACTTTTAGTGTTACCAAGACCCTGATTGAGGGTTATGCGCGGATATGATTCAGAACGATGCCGGCTGCATCTGGCATTGTGAAGCGTGCAAAGACGTGATCGATCATTGCGCTGAGGCGTGCCATCTGTTCGGCGCTGTAACGCTCCGAACGGTAGGTGATCACCAGGCGCAGTGAGCGTTTGCCGTCGATCAGGTTTTCCAGGATCTCGAACTGAATACCGAACATCGACTGGTTCTTGTCCGGGTCAATCTGTCGGTAGCGGATCGTTCCTGCGTCTGGCGTGCTCAGGGTGCCGTTCAATGCGTTGTTGGCATGAATCTGGATATAGACGTCGAACAGCAGGCCGTCCTCAGCGGTCATGCCCAAGGCTTGTTGAATCGTCTCCATCGGCACATCGGCATAAGCCATGGAGTCATTGATCAGGTGGGTGACGTTTTCGATCAGAGTGCCCACTGTCTGCCGAGGGGCATACAGGCTATCGGTGAGGTCCTGGTCGGGTTTGATTTCGAACCATTGAGCCTTCGTCGAAGCGGCATTGGCAGGCGCGCTCGCCTGATGATCAGGGGAGGGCAGTGTCAAACCGCGGGTTGCATCACGCAACAGGCTCGTCCAATAGTCGAGATGCTGCTGATTGACGCCGGTACTTTGTTCTTGCACGGCGAACTCGTGGAAAGAGCGGGCAGGCGCTTCCCAGACCGGCGCCTTGTCGGCGGCACGGGCGAGGTAGGCTTGGGCCAGTTCTTCCATCATGACGTTGAGCGACCATTCATCAATGGCCATGTGATGGATCAGCAAAGACAGCGTTTGGCGCTTGCGCTGCGAGTCGTAAATGAAGCGAACCCTGAGGGGCAGTTCGCGGGCCAGGTCGAACTGATAAGCGGCTTCGCTTTCCAGCGTTGCCCCTCGGCTCTCATGGCTGGGCCAGAACCATTTGTAGCGGGACAGTTGCGCGATCGGCACGATTTGCTGGTATGCCTCAGCGTCCTGGAAGTGGAAGGTCGTGCGCAGGCTGGCATGGCGTACGAGCAGGTCGCGGAAGGCTTGCTCGAACAGCGCTTCATCCACGTTATCGAGGAAGTCCAAGGCAAAGGGCAGGTTGAAAATCGTCCCGAACCCATAGGCGGCATAGGCTCGCCCAAGGGAGGCCTGGGCCAGCGCGAAAGGCGCCCGCTGCACGTCTTGCGGCAAGCCTGGCGCAGACGCTGCCGGGTTGTCATGTGCAATGACGTGGGCTCGTGATGCCAAGGCCTCGGCGGTAGGGGCGCTGAAAAAGTCATTGAACTGGACTTCGATGCCGTGATTGCTCAACAGCTTGCCAATGATGCGGGTGGCCAGCAGGGAGTGGCCGCCGAAATCAAAGAAGTCATCCGTAAGTTGCATGTCGGGTTCCGCCAGGGCACCACGGAATTCGCCAAGGATAATCGTCGCCACTTCACTGCTGTTGGCCACTGGCCGGGCGTTGGGTGCACTGGCTGCTGGCGCTGCATCCTTGCCATCGGCCTGACGGCGCAACCACGGGGTGTCGCTGGTCGAGTGACCGACATAGGCGTTCAGGACTTGGTGATAGAGGTCGATCTCCTGGCAGGTCTGGTCAAGGATCTGATGGATCACGAACCCCAGGATAACGTTCTGCCTGGTTTGAATCATCAGCGCCTTGAACGGCGGCTGGCTTTGCGCGTCCCACGCTGCCGCTTGCCGCGAGAGCAATTGCTCGGTGGCTTCGGCGTCGGAGTGTGAGCGAATGAGTTCGATGCAGGATTTCCAGTCACTGGCGTGGACCTTGTCCACTTCGCCGTCGTCGTTGAATTGATAGCGTGCATTCAAATCGGGCAGTGTTTCGATGACGGCCTTGATCGCCAGCTCGAGCCTTGAAAGATCGACATCAGCGTCGAGCCGCCAGGCGCAGAGGTGTTTGAGGATGCGTTCGGGGTATTGCTGCTGCAAGAGCCAGATATGTTCCTCGTGACCGTTGACAGAGAGCTTCGGTAACGAATCTGGACTGAGTTCCATCATGGAAATTTCCCGCCTTATCAAACTGAACAGTAAGAAGTAGAGGTGGCACCGAGTGCCGACAGACCGATCCTCGGTCTGGTGCAACGCCCAGGGACCCGGGCGTCAAAGGAGTTGCAATGAGGTCGCATTGCAGGGGCTCTGTGAACACCGTATGCTGTTAAATAATAATCATACCTATTCGCATTAGTCAAAATCTGATCGCGAAGACCATCGTCTCAGGAGAGGTGTTGTGGACAACGGAGCGTTCGCGTCCCAGGAGCAATTTGAAAAGCTGTATGTCGACCACCACCGCTGGTTGTGCAGTTTGTTGCGCCGCAAGCTGGGCAATTCGGTGGATGCCGCGGATCTGGCCCATGACGTCTATCTCAATCTCATCAGGAAGGGCCGGGTTCCCTCGACCGAGAACTCACGCCGTCATCTGACTCAAATCGCCAAAGGCATGGTGATAGATCTGTATCGCCGCCGACATCTTGAGGCCAGCCACCTGGAAG
>NZ_JBFTLU010000396.1:0-4393 GCF_056396605.1 Pseudomonas sp. 05T35 | reverse complement strand
ATCGCGAGCAGGCTCGCTCCCACATGGGTACAGCGAGGTCAGATCAGAGACCGTAGCTCATCAGACGCTCGTAACGGCGGGCCAGCAGCGCGTCGTTGTCGAACTTCTTCAGCATCGCCAGTTGCGAGCTCAGCTCGGCACGGATCAAGGCAGCAGCTGCAGCCGGGTCACGGTGCGCGCCACCCAGTGGCTCGCTGATCACTTTATCAACGATACCCAGGCCTTTCAGGCGCTCGGCGGTGATGCCCATCGCTTCAGCGGCATCCGGTGCCTTCTCGGCGGTTTTCCACAGGATCGAGGCACAACCTTCCGGCGAGATCACCGCGTAGGTCGAGTACTGCAGCATGTTCAGCTGGTCGCAAACGCCGATCGCCAGTGCGCCGCCGGAACCACCCTCACCGATCACGGTGGCGATGATTGGGGTCTTCAGGCGCGCCATGACGCGCAGGTTCCAGGCAATCGCTTCGCTCTGGTTGCGCTCTTCAGCGTCGATGCCAGGGTAGGCACCCGGGGTGTCGATGAACGTCAGGATCGGCATTTTGAAACGCTCGGCCATTTCCATCAGGCGGCAGGCCTTGCGGTAGCCCTCAGGACGCGGCATACCGAAGTTGCGGCGAACTTTCTCGCGCACTTCGCGGCCTTTCTGGTGGCCGATGATCATCACCGGCTGGTCGTCCAGACGGGCAACACCGCCGACAATCGCAGCGTCGTCGGAGAAGTGACGGTCACCGTGCAATTCATCGAACTCGGTGAAGATGTGTTCGATGTAGTCCAGGGTGTACGGGCGACGTGGGTGACGCGCCAGACGCGCGATCTGCCAGCTGGTCAACTTGCCGAAGATGTCTTCGGTGAGCGTGCTGCTCTTGTCTTGCAGGCGGGAGATTTCATCGCCGATATTCAGCGAATTGTCATTACCRACCAAGCGCAACTCTTCGATCTTGGCTTGCAGGTCGGCGATCGGCTGTTCGAAATCAAGAAAATTCGGGTTCATAGGCGTCCGTCTTGGGTCGACGTCCAAGAGAGCTTGGGCCGGCCGGTTGTCTATTCGCGCCCTACCTTAAGGGACAGGCGCGTTCAGGTCGAGATTAAAAATTGGGTCAAGGTCAAGGCCAAGCTTTCAAAGGTAAAGAATGGCGCCTGACCGTCAACGGTATTGGAGGAAGACGTTGTCTCGCCCGAACTGGTCACGCAGGGCTTGAATCAAGGCATCCGCCGGATCGATTCGCCAGGTCTCGCTGAACTGCAACAAGGCCTTGGCATCAGGACTGGTGTACTCCATGGTAATCGGGCACGCACCGCGGTGACGCTTGAACAACTCGCCTAGCCAGCGTAGCTGATCGCCTTTGAGGTCCTGGGTCTGGACCTTCAGGCGCAGACTCTCGGCCAGGTTGGTGCGCGCATCTTCCATGCTCATCACCCRCTTGACCCGCAAGCGCAGGCCACCGGAGAAGTCGTCATTGCTGACTTCGCCTTCGACCACCACCATCGCGTCAGTCTGCAACAGCGACTGCGCGGAATGGAACGCCTCGGCAAACAGCGACGCTTCGATCCGGCCCGAGCGGTCGTCGAGGGTGATGAACCCCATCTTGTCGCCCTTCTTGTTCTTCATCACCCGCAAGGCAATGATCATGCCCGCGACCGTCTGTGTATCACGCGCCGGTTTCAAATCGATGATGCGTTGACGGGCAAAGCGGCGGATTTCACCTTCGTATTCGTCAATCGGGTGACCGGTCAGGTACAGCCCCAGGGTGTCTTTCTCCCCCTTCAGGCGCTCCTTGAGCGTCAGCTCCTTGGCTTTGCGGTGATTGGCGTAGACGTCGGCGTCTTCTTCGACAAACAGACCGCCAAACAGGTCCGCGTGCCCACTGTCGTGGGTCCGCGCCGTCTGCTCGGCCGCCTTGATCGCTTCTTCCATGGCCGTCAGCAAGACGGCGCGATTGCGGTCGATGTTGGCCTGATAGGCTTTCGGTTCGTCGTGGAAATACGGGCCGAGTCGGTCCAGCGCACCGCTGCGGATCAACCCGTCGAGGGTCCGTTTGTTGATGCGCTTGAGGTCGACCCGGGCGCAGAAATCGAACAGGTCCTTGAAGGGCCCTTCCAGGCGCGCTTCAGTAATCGCTTCAACCGGCCCCTCGCCAACCCCCTTGATCGCCCCCAGACCGTAAATGATCCGGCCTTCGTCGTTCACCGTGAACTTGAACTCCGAGGTGTTCACGTCCGGCGCGTCGAGGCGCAGCTTCATGGTCCGCACTTCCTCGATCAAGGTCACGACCTTGTCGGTGTTGTGCATATCCGCCGAGAGTACCGCGGCCATGAACGGTGCCGGGTAGTGGGCTTTCAGCCAGGCGGTCTGGTACGACACCAGGCCGTAGGCGGCAGAGTGAGATTTGTTGAAGCCGTAACCGGCGAATTTTTCCACCAGGTCGAAAATGTTACCGGCCAGGTCGGCATCGATATTATTGGTCGCGCAACCCTCAATAAAGCCGCCACGCTGCTTGGCCATTTCTTCGGGTTTTTTCTTACCCATGGCCCGACGCAGCATGTCCGCACCACCGAGGGTGTAGCCGGCCATGACCTGAGCGATCTGCATCACCTGTTCCTGATACAGGATGATGCCGTAGGTCGGCGCCAATACCGGCTTGAGGCCTTCGTACTGGTAATCCGAGTGCGGGTACGCCAGTTCGGCGCGACCGTGTTTACGGTTGATGAAGTCATCCACCATGCCCGATTGCAACGGGCCTGGACGGAACAACGCCACGAGTGCGATCAAGTCTTCCAGGCAGTCGGGCTTGAGCTTTTTGATCAGCTCTTTCATGCCGCGCGACTCGAGCTGGAACACCGCGGTGGTTTCAGCTTTTTGCAGCAGCGTGTAGGTCGGTTTGTCGTCCAGTGGGATAAACGCGATATCCAGCGGCGGCTCATTGACCTTGGCGCGGTCGCGGTTGATGGTTTTCAGCGCCCAATCGATGATGGTCAGGGTTCGCAGACCCAGGAAGTCGAACTTCACCAGACCCGCAGCCTCGACGTCGTCCTTGTCGAACTGGGTTACCAGGCCGCCCCCTTCTTCGTCGCAATAGATCGGCGAGAAGTCGGTCAGCTTGGTCGGCGCGATCACCACACCACCGGCGTGCTTGCCGACGTTACGCACAATGCCTTCAAGCTTGCGCGCCATCTCCCAGATTTCCGCGGCCTCTTCATCGACCTTGATGAAGTCGCGGAGGATTTCTTCCTGCTCGTAGGCTTTTTCCAGGGTCATGCCGACTTCGAAGGGGATCATCTTCGACAGACGATCCGCCAGTCCGTAGGACTTGCCCTGCACCCGCGCCACGTCACGGACCACAGCCTTGGCGGCCATGGAACCAAACGTGATGATCTGGCTTACCGCGTTGCGGCCGTATTTCTCGGCCACGTAGTCGATCACCCGGTCACGACCGTCCATGCAGAAGTCGACGTCGAAGTCGGGCATGGAAACCCGTTCCGGGTTCAGGAAACGTTCGAACAGCAGGTCATATTCCAGCGGGTCGAGGTCGGTAATCTTCTGCACATAGGCCACCAGCGACCCGGCACCCGACCCACGGCCAGGACCTACCGGTACGCCGTTGTTCTTGGCCCACTGGATAAAGTCCATAACGATCAGGAAGTAACCGGGGAAGCCCATCTGGATGATGATATCCAGCTCGAAATTCAACCGGTCGACATAGACCTGACGCTTGGCCTCGTAATCTTCGGTCGTGTCCTTGGGCAGCAGAACGCTCAAGCGCTCTTCCAGGCCGTCGAAGGAGACTTTGCGGAAATACTCGTCGATGGTCATGCCATCGGGAATCGGGAAGTTGGGCAGGAAGTGTTTGCCGAGCTTCACATCGATATTGCAGCGCTTGGCGATTTCAACGGTGTTTTCCAGCGCTTCGGGCAAGTCGCTGAACAACTCGGCCATTTCCTCGGCGCTTTTCAGGTACTGCTGGTCGCTGTAGTTCTTCGAGCGGCGCGGATCGTCGAGCGCCCGCCCTTCACCGATGCATACGCGGGTTTCGTGAGCGGCGAAGTCTTCCTGCTTGATGAAGCGCACATCGTTGGTCGCCACCAGCGGCGCGCCGATCTTGTCAGCCAGGGCCACAGCGGCGTGCAACTGTTCTTCGTCGTTGGGGCGATTGGTGCGCTGGATTTCCAGATAGAAGCGATCCGGGAATATTGCCATCCACTCACGGGCCAGAGTCTCGGCCTCATCAGGATTGCCACCGAGCAAGGCGATACCAATCTCGCCCTCCTTCGCCGCCGACAACATGATCAAGCCTTCGTTGGCCTCGGCCACCCACTCGCGCTCGATGATGACCTGACCATTGCGCTGGCCGTCGATAAAGCCACGCGAAATCAACTCGGTGAGGTTGCGGTAGCC
>NZ_JBFTLU010000395.1:0-7423 GCF_056396605.1 Pseudomonas sp. 05T35 | reverse complement strand
AGCTGGTACTGGTACATCTTCGGATCCATTTCCTTTTCCTTCGGCAGAATCAGGATCTGGTCAGCCGTGACGATGGCTGTGGTCTGTTCAGTACCCGATGGCTTGATCACGCCGAAACCGGTGTCGCCTTGCGGCAGGTTGAGCAAGTCTCGTCCCCAGCACTGTTGACGCACTTCGCCACCGAGGCGACCCATGATAGTCGGCACGATGTCGATCTGAGTCCCCACGGTATGGTCACGCTGACCGAACTTTTCCTGGATGCCCGGTGCAATCATCAGCATCGGCACGTTGAAGCGGCCCAGGTCCATTTCGGTGATTTGACGCTCGTTGCCGAAACCATGGTCKCCCACGATGACAAACAGGGTTTCCTTGAAGTACGGCTCTTTACGAGCCTTTTCGAAGAACTGCCCCAACGCCCAGTCGGCGTAACGCATGGCCGTCAAATGCTCGTTCAGGCTGCCGCGATCAGTCACTTTTTCGACCGGCAATGGCGTCGGCAAGGCATAGGGAGTGTGGTTGGACAGGGTTTGCAGCAGCGCGTAGAACGGCTTGCCTTCGCGCGCCTTGAGTTCCTGCAGGCCACGGTCAAACATATCCTGGTCGGACACGCCCCACGTCGGGTCGGAGAACACCGGGTTCACGTAGTCGTTACGCCCGATGAAATTGGTCATGCCCTGGTTGCTGAAAAAGCCCGACTGGTTGTCCCAGGCAAAATCGCCGTTGTAGACATACACATCGTCGTATTTACGGGCGCTGAGCAACTGTGGCAGGCCGGACAGCTTGTGGCTGCCTTCCGGGGTCTGCATCAGGTATTCGAAACCTGGCAGGTTCGGGAAGCAGGCCATGGTGGCGAACATGCCCTGGTGGGTATGCGTACCGTTGGAGAAGAAGCGGTCGAACAACAGGCCTTCTTTCGACAATTTATCGAGGTTGGGCGTGATGTTGCCCGGCGCGCCCAAGGCACCGACCGAGTGACCGGCCATGCTTTCCATCAGGATCACAACGACGTTCTTGATCGGCAGCGTCTTGTCGGCCGGTGGCGTGTAATCGCGGCGTACCGCAGCGATATCGGCATCAACCAGCTTGTCATCCGGCATCACCAGCATATCGCGGACAATTTTCTGGGCCACGGACTGTTCCATCGTCGGCTTCCAGATGTTGTCGCGCTCTTCGGACATGCGGCTCTTCGCAGCAGCAACCAACTGCAACGTGCCGTTCAGGCCCAACTGGTTGGCGAAGTTCGAGTCGGTGGTGTAAACGTCACCCCAACGCAGCGGCGGACCTTGACGCAGCGTGCCACGGGCTGCCACGACGCAGATCAACAGGCAAACCACGAATACCGCGATGCGCGCATACCACGGGGCTACCTGACGGGTGCTGATGGCGCCACCGCTGAACGGGCCGCGTGGGCGGGTTGCACGGTCGGCGCCCTTGAACGCCAGGCTCAGCAACCAGGTGCCAACAGCCCAGGCCAACAGATAACGGACGACCGGGAAGCCATACCAGAGCATGCTCATGACGGTTTTCGGGTCTTCCTTCACATACTGGAAGACCAGGCCGTTGAGGCGCTGGTGGAACTCACGGTAAAAGTCCATTTCCATCAGGCCGAGGAACAGCGCGATGCTCGAGGCAATGGTCAGCCAGCACCGGAACAGACCACGGGCAGCCATCGCCCGGACACTGAACAGGGACAGCAATAGTGGAATGCTGAGGTAGACCACCAGGCGCAGGTCGAAACGCAAGCCGTTGGCGAACGCTTCTAGGAAGGTCGAGGCAGGTGTGTCGAGGATCATCTCCCGGTTGTACACCAGCAGCGCAACGCGCAGCAGGGAGAGCATTGCCATCATCACCACGGCACAGAGCAGTGTGTACGCCAGATGCGATTTGACGGTCGGTTGCAGCAAGCGATTCGAAGCTCGCTGCTGACTCAGGGCGTCCGGGTTAGCCATGTCGTTTATAGGACTCATTGGAAGTTGAAGTTTCAAAGATGTTGCGGCGCCCTGCCCTCCCTTGCGATTACTTGCAGGAAGTGGCCGGAAGCGTGCGCGATGCGCAAATGTTGCACGATCACTCACAGCATTGCCATCCATTACTGGCAAGCACTCCCCCAAAGCCTGGCTTCCAGGGCTCTGGAACAAGAGTTACAGAGGGTTGAGCGTTAAATCGGCGTGGGTGAATTGTCTTGGAGTGTTTGTGAAAATTTCGTGCAACGTATATCTGGAAACACAAAAAGGGCCTCTCGGCCCTTTTCGGTCAGCCCGGTTTAATCATTACCCGGCTTGTTCACCGCTTGCAGCACGTACTGCGGAAGAGCGAATGCGCCAATATGGATTTCCGGGTTGTAGTAGCGCGTGATGATGCCGCTGCCAGCAAAACGCTGACTCAGGGTTTCGCGCGACAGCTTGCGGTAAGCCGTGTTGGTCGCGCCCCAGGCAAACGTCATGGCACCGCCAATATAGGTCGGCACCGCAGCCTGATAGAAGTGCCAGTCCGGGAACAGACTGCGCAAGCGCCCCGCGGTAGTTTTCACTTCTTCGATCTGCATGAACGGCGTGCCGTTCTGGGTCACCAGAATGCCGCCTTCATTCAGGCAACGGCGGCATGCCTGGTAGAAGTTCTCCGAGAACAGCACTTCACCCGGACCGATCGGGTCGGTGGAGTCGGAGATGATCACGTCGAATTTTTCCTGGGTGGTGGCGACGAAACGCATGCCATCGTCGATCACCAGGTTCAGGCGTGGATCATCGAACGCACCTTTGGAGTGATTCGGCAAAAATTCCTTGCACATGTCGACTACCGTGCCGTCGATTTCGACCATGGTGATGTGTTCGACACTGCGGTGCTTGGCCACTTCACGCAGCATGCCGCCGTCGCCACCGCCGATGATCAATACGCGCTTGGCGGAGCCGTGAGCCAGGATCGGCACGTGGGTGAGCATCTCGTGGTAGATGAACTCGTCGGCTTCGGTGGTCTGGATCACGCCGTCCAGCGCCATGACCCGACCCATGCGCGGGTTCTCGAAAATCACCAGGTGCTGGTGCTCGGTGCGCACTTCGTGCAGCAGTTTTTCCATGCGAAAACGCTGGCCGTAGCCTTCGTAGAGGGTTTCCAGGTACTCGCTGGTTTTGGTGGTGCTCATGGGAAGTCCCCCGGTGAATGCTGGTGGCAACGGACGGTTACCCGCCYATGATGGACAATCGCAGACGCTGGGCAGGCGATTGACCAAGGAAAGGCGCGCATTCTACGTCGCCGAACATGACAGGTCGAACCTTCGTCGAACCAAAGATCATTCGAGTAAACAGTGAACCCTGTGGGAGCGAGCCTGCTCGCGATGAACGATGGCGCGGTTTAACTGACAAACCGCGGCGCCTGCATCGCGAGCAGGCTCGCTCCCACAGGGTGATGTGTCGACATAGAGGGCGATGTCAGAACCGCACGTTACCCCGGGGGCCAGCAATTGCCCAAATAACCAGGCCCAGTACCGGAAGCAGAAGAATCAGCAGCACCCAGATGATTTTCATCCCGGTTTCTGCGCCGCTTTTAAGCACGTTGATGATCGCCCAGATATCCAGCGCGAGGATGATCAGGCCAACCAGGCCATTGAAGGTGGAACCCATGGTGTCGCTCCCAGGAGAAGAATTTCCCCCTTAGGATAGTCGGGCCTGACGAGGGCTCCGTTTTATTACGTTTGACTTAAACGTGAATCGCCACTTTCAACGCTTCCAGGGACGGCGCCGCGGCGATCCCGATGTGCGCACACAACTCCAGCACCCGTGGGACGTCGTTGCCATAGACCAGTACGGTCTGAATCTCGTCATCGAGCAGTTGGCTGAAGTTCATCAGCGTGTAGCCGCCGTTTTCCGGGTTCATGCTGCCCATCTGGATCTGGATGCGGTTGAGTGCCGTCAACGCTTCGGTCTTGGCCAGTTGCTTGGGCTTGATGTTGAACGCCACGCCCGGGCCGAAAGACGCAACGATCTGCTCAAACAGGTCCATGTAGGTGTCGGCCTGGAACARCACGGTTTCCGGCAGGCTGCCGACTACCACCCATTCACCCAACGGGATCGGGAAAGTGTCGTCGTAGTTGATGTCCGGGTTGGCCGCCAGAAACGCCTCGGGATCGGCATAGGCCTGGGCGGCTTCATCGGCGATCTGCACAATTTCCGCCTCGCTCATGCAGCCGGAGCTGATTTTGCTGCTCGGCAGCTGCTACAAGGTCATACGGCGCGCTCCTCGCCACGGATCAGCCGAGCAGCTTCTGCAGCTGTGCCGTGGTGTCTGCCGCGCCCATGGTCCTGGCCGCGTCCAGAGCGTTGATGCCGTTGGCGTCCTTGGCCTTTGGATCAGCACCTTTGCTGATCAGGTAGTCGACGATTGCGCTGCGATTGAACATCGCGGCCATCATCAACGCGGTGCGGCCGTCAAAGGACGAACCTTCAACCTCGGCGCCACCTTCAACCAGAGCGGTCACCACCGCAAGATCGCCTTTGAACGCCGCGCCGGCAATCGGGCTTTGGCCATTTTCGTTGCGAATCTCTGGATCGGCCTTGTGCTCAAGCAGCACTTTCACTGCATCGACGTGGCCGTGATAGGCGGCCAACATCAGCAAGGTGTCGCCCTTGTGGTTACGCAGGTTCGGCGGCAGGCCTTTGCTCAGCAGTGCGGCGAGCATCGCCGCGTCACCATCACGTGCCTTGTTGAACACCTGCTCGGCAAACTCCGCGGCTTCTTCCGGGGTCATCTGGCGGGATTTGTCTGTCATTCGGGACTCCACATTCGGTCAATCGCAAAGCCGCTAGTTTCCTTAAGCGCCCTTACCCCTGTCACTCCTTTTTTCTCTCGTGCGGCCATAGCCAGAATCAATAACGGAACTTGCCAGCGTGGATATCCGCCAGTACCTGTTCGGTGACCTGCACATAAGTGTCCGAGCCCGGTAGCCAGGCGTAGACCGGATCGTCGCCGGTTTTACGCGGATCGAAGGCTTCATCCTTGAGACGGGTCTTCTGGTACTTGAAGGTCCCGGTGGTCTCCATTTTCACTTTCACCCGCAAAAACAACGGCACCGCATAGGCCGGCAGGTGTTGGCGAGCGAAGCTCAGCAACTCGCTGAAGTCCAGGGTCGCCAGGGATTCAGCCGGGGTAATCGCAGCCATGCCGGCGCGGCCGTTGGTGTTGTGGATCTCGACGCCATAGGCCACCGCCTCRGCGATGTGGGAGTGTTTCAAAAGTATGTTCTCGACCTCGGTGGTCGACACGTTCTCGCCCTTCCAGCGGTAGGTATCGCCAAGGCGATCGACGAACTGGGCGTGACCAAAACCGATGCTGCGCAGCAAGTCACCCGTATTGAAGTAGCGATCGCCCTTTTCGAAGACATCGTGGAGCACGACTTTTTCGGTCTTCTGCGGGTCGGTGTAGCCGTCCAGCGGCGCCTTGTCATCGATCTTTGCCAGCAACAGGCCTTGTCGGCCCTTGCCGACTTTCTGCATGAAACCCTTGCTGTTGCGGATCGGCGCACAGCTGTCGTGCGCGTATTCGACCAACGCCCAGGACATCAGCGAGAAGCCGATGGTGTTGTCGAAGTTGAGGATGTTGCTAAAACCGATATTGCCGTCGCTGGCGGCGTACAACTCGCAAATGTGGCTGACCCCGAAGCGCCGCTTGAACTCGCTCCAGACACCGGGGCGCAGCCCGTTGCCGATCATCTTCAGCACCGCGTTATCACGGTCGGTGGTGCTCGGCGGCTGATCGATCAGATAGCGGCATAACTCGCCGACGTAGCCGATGGTGGTCGCCTGGTATTTGCGTGCATCGTTCCAGAACTGGCTGGCGCTGAAGTTACGCCGAATGGCAAAGCCCGACGCCCCGCAAATTGCCGAGCCCCAGCACACGCATAACCCCGTGGCGTGGTACAGCGGCAAGGTGCAATAGATGACATCGTCGGGGGTCATATCCAAAGCGATCAACCCGAAACTGGCGGAGGTCTTCATCCAGCGGCCATGCTTGAACACTCCGGCCTTGGGCAGTCCGGTCGTGCCGGAGGTGTAGATATAGAAGCAAGGGTCGTTGAGGTATACCTGCTGGCTGCTGAGCGGGTCGTCGCTCGGGTAATCGGTGCTGACACGCATCAGGTTGATGAAGCCTGTGGGCACCGAACCGGGATCATGGGAGGTGTCCTGATCGGCCACCCACCAGGTTCTCGCGGTATCGATTGCAACCTGCTCGCGGATCGCCGAATAAACCCCGACCAACTCCTCGCCCACCACGATTGCCGCCGGGGCAACCAGATTCACGCTGTGCACCAGCGCCTGTCGGGTTTGCGAGGTATTGAGCATGGCGCTGATCGCGCCAACCTTGGCCACCGCCAGCACCGTGACCAGCAGTTCCGGACGGTTTTCGATGAAGATTGCGACCACATCACCTTTGCCAATGCCCTGGGCAATCAGATAGTGAGCAATGCGGTTGGCCCACTGATTGACCTGTG
This sequence comes from Pseudomonas sp. 05T35, assembly GCF_056396605.1. Lineage (NCBI taxonomy): Bacteria > Pseudomonadati > Pseudomonadota > Gammaproteobacteria > Pseudomonadales > Pseudomonadaceae > Pseudomonas > Pseudomonas sp. 05T35. The sequence continues at coordinate 942 of NZ_JBFTLU010000395.1, read as the reverse complement.
CATAACTCAGTCTGACCTCACCTTGCAGCAGCGCCAGGCCATTGGGATTACGGTGTGTCGCTTGCTCGAAGCTCCAACCGAGGCCGCAGGGTTGATCCGGCCGTTTGACATTGGCGACTTTGAGCCCCTTGACCACCCGTGGCAGGGCTTTGGCAATGGACGGCAACTTACGGAGCATCATGCCCCAGGTGATCATGTCGTTTGACGCGAGACTCATGGTTGCTCCCGTTCGGCCCTTGATGTCAGGCCTGTTTTGTTATTGTCGGGCGAACATTTGGTCGCAGGTGTTCAGGCAACTTCATCCCTGGATGAGAGACGGCAGATAACCTCTGGCTAGAGATAAAAATGAACGTGGAAGCGTTGATTCAAGCCAAAAAGTACGCCCGCACTTGTGCCGCTGTACACGCGGTTTTTGAAATGTTTTGTATCCGGGTCGCTACTGCGGCGAGCGCGCAAAATGCAGGATGCACGATGGCCATTCATGCAGAATGCACGATGCCGAAAAACACACTATTTTATATATGATTGATTTATAACGACTTTTCTAAAAACTCATACTGGCACAATCAGTGCACCTATCACTCCATGCTTGCCATTCAAGTGCAAACGGAGCTGATCGACATGAGCCTGATCCAGGAAAAATTTTCGTCCCTGTTCTCCAACTTCGACGTCACCACGCAAGCACGCCCAGACGGCGGTATTCTGCTGACGCTCAATAGCAGCGATGGCCGAGTGTTCAAACGCTCGATTTCCTACGCTCAATTGCATGCCGGCGATCAACTGTCCTGGGTAATCAGTGCCATTCGCCGTGACTTGGCCGAACAGGCCAGCGAACTGCCGCAGATTTCAATGCTGCAAAGCCAGCAGCGTTTCGCCTTGCCGACCTATCACTCGAGATAAGCACCAACCGTTCAAACCTTTCAGGTCGTGCAAGCCTTGCGC
>NZ_JBFTLU010000394.1:0-4399 GCF_056396605.1 Pseudomonas sp. 05T35 | reverse complement strand
GTCGTAAACCCTGCATGCACGATCTTCCTGTAGCACCGTGGTGACTGACTTCACGACTGCTGCGCAGCCGAACGCAGCCTCGCAGGCTCGGCAGCTGCTACAAAATCGGCGCACGACCGAATATCCATTTGCTCATGCATTAGCGCCGAACTTTGTGGACTGCCTTCGTCGACAAACCGGATAGACCCCGCCCCGCCCCACTCTCTCTAATGAGTGCACCGATTGACCTGAATAAAAAAGGTGCACACCCATGAGTGGCGAAAAAAATGTCGAGCAGTGGAAAGCGTTCATTGAAGGCTGCCTGGACTTCCGTCCGGCAGAAGGCGTATTCCGCATCGCTCGGGATATCTTTACCGAGCCGCAACTGTTCGATCTGGAGATGGAGCTGATCTTCGAGAAGAACTGGATCTACGCCTGTCACGAAAGCGAGCTGGCCAACAACCACGACTTCATCACCCTGCGCGCCGGTCGCCAGCCGATGATCATCACCCGTGACGGTGACGGCCAACTCAACGCGCTGATCAACGCTTGCCAGCATCGCGGTACCACATTGACCCGCGTCGGCAAAGGCAACCAATCGACGTTTACCTGCCCGTTCCACGCCTGGTGCTACAAAAGCGACGGACGCCTGGTCAAGGTCAAGGCCCCTGGCGAATACCCGGAAGGTTTCGACAAAGCCACACGCGGCCTGAAAAAGGCCCGCATCCAGAGCTACAAGGGCTTCGTCTTCATCAGCCTGGACGTTCATGGCGATAACAGCCTCGAAGACTTCCTCGGCGATGCCAAAGTGTTCTTCGACATGATGGTCGCCCAATCGCCCACCGGCGAACTGGAAGTACTGCCCGGCAAGTCGGCCTACACCTACGACGGTAACTGGAAACTGCAGAACGAGAACGGCCTGGACGGCTATCACGTCAGCACGGTCCACTATAACTATGTGGCCACGGTGCAACACCGCCAGCAGGTCGACAACGAGAACGGCACCCGCGCCAGCGGCACGCTCGACTACAGCAAGCTGGGGGCTGGCGACGCCAATACCGATGACGGCTGGTTCGCCTTCAATAACGGTCACAGCGTGCTGTTCAGTGACATGCCCAACCCGACGGTGCGCTCCGGCTACGCGACGATCATGCCGCGCCTGATCAAGGACCATGGTCAGGAAAAAGCCGAATGGATGATGCATCGGCTGCGCAACCTGAACATCTACCCCAGCCTGTTTTTCCTCGATCAAATCAGCTCCCAGCTACGGATCATCCGCCCGGTGGCCTGGAACAAGACCGAGATCATCAGCCAGTGCCTGGGCGTGAAAAACGAATCGGACGCGGATCGGGAAAACCGGATTCGGCAGTTCGAAGATTTCTTCAACGTGTCCGGACTCGGCACCCCGGATGACCTGGTGGAGTTTCGCGAAGCCCAGCGCGGTTTCCAGGCGCGGCTCGAACGCTGGAGCGATATCTCGCGCGGCAGCCACCAGTGGGCAACCGGCGCCACGCCCAACAGCGAGGCGATCGGCATTGCACCGGCCATGACCGGCACCGAATTCACCCACGAAGGGCTTTACGTCAACCAGCACAGCAACTGGCAGAAGTTCTTGCTCGACGGCCTGGACGCGAAATCCCTGAAGCTACGTGAGGTGTGAACATGAATCCGCAATTGCAGTACCAGATCGAGCAGTTTTTCTACCGCAAATCCGAACTCTGCGACGCCAAGGACTGGGACGCCTACATCCAGCTCTTCGACGAACAGAGTGAGTTTCACCTGCCGCAATGGGACTCCGAACACGTCTACACCCGTGACCCCAAGCGCGAAATGTCGTTGATCTACTACGCCAATCGCTCGGGCCTGGAAGACCGTGTATTCCGCCTGCGCACCGGCAAGGCTGCCTCGGCCACACCGATGCCGCGCACCCYGCACCTGATCAACAACGTGCGGATCAGCGAACTCGAGAGCGGTGAGCTGGAGGTACGGCTGAACTGGCACACGTTGTTTTATCGCCTGGCCACCTCAGAGCAGTTCTACGGGAACGCGACCTATCGCCTCAAGCCTCACGCAGACAGCTGGGTGATTACCCGCAAACACGTGTTGCTGCTCAACGACACCATCAACTCGGTGCTCGATTTCTACCACCTCTGAATTCATGGAGACCGGGGCATGAACCACAAGGTAGCGTTCAGTTTTGCCGACGGCAAAACACTGTTTTTTCCCGTGCAGGCCAACGAAATACTGCTCGATGCCGCCCTGCGCAACGGCATCAATATTCCACTGGATTGCCGCGAGGGTGTCTGCGGAACCTGTCAGGGCCGCTGCGAATCCGGCGACTACAGCCAGGATTATGTGGATGAGGAAGCCCTCTCCAGCCTCGACCTGCAACAACGCAAGATGCTCACTTGTCAGACCCGAGTGAAGTCCGACGCCGCGTTCTATTTCGATTTCGCTTCCAGCCTGTGCAATGCCGCAGGGCCTGAACAGCTCAGCGGTACGGTCACGCATGTACGTCAGGTCTCGGCCAGCACCGCGATCCTCCATCTGGATTTGGGCGCGGCCACCCAGCCACTGGATTTCCTGCCGGGGCAATACGCACGCCTGCTGATTCCGGGGACCACGAGCAAGCGCTCCTACTCCTTCGCCAACCGCCCGAGCAGCAGCAATCAGCTGCAATTTCTGATTCGCCTGTTACCCGACGGGGTGATGAGTAACTACATTCGCGAACGCTGCCAGGTCGGCGATGAAATCGTTCTGGAAGCACCGTTGGGTGCGTTCTACCTACGTCACATCGCTCGGCCGCTGATCCTGGTGGCCGGCGGCACCGGACTGTCCGCATTGTTGGGGATGCTCGACGAAATCGTCGTCCGCGGGTGCGAACAACCTGTGCACTTGTACTACGGTGTACGGGACGCAGCCGATCTGTGCGAAACCGAACGGATCAATGCCTATGCTCAACGCATTCCCGGGTTTCGCTATACGCCGGTGGTCAGCGATCCATCACCGGACTGGGAGGGAAAACGCGGCTACATCGCCGAGCATTTCGATGCCAGCGAACTGCGGGATGCCGCCGTCGACATGTACGTCTGCGGACCGCCGCCGATGGTCGAGTCGATCAAGAGCTGGTTGCAGGATCAAACCCTCGACAACGTGCAGCTGTATTACGAAAAGTTCACTGAAAGTAATGTTTGAGGCTCACAAACACGCGCCAATTGAATAAGCTGTCGACCTGCAACAAAGCCTGACCATAACAACGAGAAGGTATCCAGATGGCGGATGAACAATTGCAACAGGGCGTGCTGAAGCGGGGGCTGAAAAACAGGCATATTCAGCTGATCGCGCTGGGCGGCGCGATTGGCACAGGGCTGTTTCTCGGCTCCGCCGGCGTGCTCAAATCGGCAGGCCCGTCGATGATCCTCGGCTATGCCATTGCCGGTTTCATCGCCTTTCTGATCATGCGCCAACTGGGAGAGATGATTGTCGAGGAGCCGGTCGCCGGGTCCTTCAGCCATTTTGCGCACAACTACTGGGGTAGTTTTGCCGGCTTCCTGTCCGGCTGGAACTACTGGGTGCTGTATGTGCTGGTGGGCATGGCCGAGCTGACCGCCGTTGGCAAATACGTGCAGTTCTGGTGGCCCGAGGTACTCACCTGGGCCAGCGCGGCGGTGTTCTTCGTACTGGTCAACCTGATCAACACGATGAACGTCAAAATATTCGGTGAAATGGAGTTCTGGTTCGCCATCATCAAGGTCGTGGCGATCATCGGCATGATCGCCCTCGGCTGCTACATGCTGGTCAGCGGCACCGGCGGCCCGCAGGCCTCGGTGAGCAACCTGTGGAGTCACGGCGGTTTCTTCCCCRACGGCACCAACGGTTTGCTGATGGCGATGGCGTTCATCATGTTCTCCTTTGGCGGCCTGGAACTGGTCGGCATCACCGCCGCCGAAGCCAGCGAACCGAGGAAAGTCATTCCCAAGGCGATCAACCAGGTGGTTTACCGCGTATTGATCTTCTACGTCGGCGCACTCACCGTGCTGCTGTCGTTGTACCCGTGGGACCAACTGCTACAAACAATGGGCGCTTCCGGCGATGCCTACAGCGGCAGTCCGTTTGTGCAGATTTTCGCCTTGATCGGCAGCGACACCGCGGCGCAGATCCTCAACGTTGTGGTGCTCACCGCAGCACTCTCGGTCTACAACAGCTGCGTCTATTGCAACAGCCGCATGCTCTACGGCCTGGCGGAACAGGGCGATGCCCCCAAGCCACTGATGAAGCTGAACAAACGGGGCGTGCCGTTACGGGCGCTGGGCGTATCGGCGCTGATGACGATGTTGTCCGTGCTGGTTAACTACGTCGCCCCGCATGAAGCGCTTGAGTTGCTGTTCGCGCTGGTGGTCGCCTCGTTGATGATCAACTG
>NZ_JBFTLU010000393.1:0-10953 GCF_056396605.1 Pseudomonas sp. 05T35 | reverse complement strand
TTCCGGGGGCCTGGACGTGTCGGTCGACATCCGTCGGCGCGGGACGCTGGAAGATTACCGTTGATAAGGGCGTGACGATGCAAACCCTGGATTACTACTCGATCATTTTGTTTGTCATCGCCACCTGCGTCACGCCGGGGCCTAACAACGTCATGTTGATGTCGTCGGGAGCGAACTTTGGCATCGGGCGCACGATGCGGCACGTGGCGGGGATCAACATCGGTTTTCCACTGATGCTGATTGCCGTCGGGGTGGGGGCCGGGGCGGTTTTTCAACAGTACCCCAGGCTTCACGATGTGTTGCAGGTGGTGGGTGCGCTGTACCTGTTGTACCTGGCCTACCAGATCGCCAGCGCGCCGACCGTGGACCTTGACGACAAGTCTGGAAAGCCCTTGGGCTTCACCCATGCGGCATTGTTTCAGTGGGTCAACCCCAAGGCTTGGGTGATGGCGGTGGGTGCAGTGCTGACGTATACCTCGCCGGTCGATGCCTACGGTTTTCAGATTTTGCTGATCGCGCTGCTGTTCTTTTTGTTCGGCTCGCCGTGCTCGATGGTCTGGGTGTTTTTTGGGCAATACCTGCGGCGCTTCTTGACTCACCCACAGCGTTTGAAGGCGTTCAATATCACCATGAGCCTGGTGCTGGTGGTGTCATTGATACCGGTATTGAAAAGCTTGCCGTTCGGCGAGTGGTGGTCTTGAAGGTATTTATAAAAAAAGTTACCGAGGCGCCAATAGATGCAGTTGGCGGAAGGGATTCGAGGTATTGGCATGATGCTAAGAGGATACACGTTTCAATGGCTATTCACGTTTCAGGGATCTCTGCCTTCCATCACGACAGTGCTGCCGCCTTGGTGAAAGATGGTGCCCCGGTTGTAGCTGCCCAGGAAGAACGTTTCACCCGCGCGCGGCACGATGCGGTATTTCCAGGCGTCCCAGCACCATCGCTCCCACCCGCTACGGCGTTCTACCCGTCGCCGTTCGAGACCGCCGTGGTATGTGCATCGACGGTATCGGCGAATGGCACTCGACCACCATCTGGCAGGGGGGGGCGCCGTCCTTTATTTCCAGCGAGGCCGAAGTCGCCGAGAGGGGCGAATGTTTCAGTGCAGTTGTAAAGGCCGTCGGTCAATGACGGTTTCCCCTTTTTACGCAGGCGCGAGTGGCTGTACAAGCAATCCGAGCTGAAACCCTGGATGGAAAAAATTCGCGCCCAGGAGCCTGATCGTCGTTGCTTCAAATAAGTGCTTTTTTTGGAGGGGCTTCAGGCCGATAGCGGCTGAAGGGTGTGCATTGCGCGCGTTGGTGCGACTGATAAGAGACCGTCATATGTTTGATCTTTCGAGCTTCGGAGTCGCGCTGGCGGTCTACGTCATCGGCACTGCCAGCCCCGGTCCGGGTAACCTGGCGATTGCCAATACCTCCCTGAACTTTGGGCGTACGCCTGGGCTGGCGTTGGCGGCGGGGGTCATTTCCGGTTCGCTGTGCTGGGGGGCAATGACCGCGGCTGGGGTATCGGCGTTGCTGCTTTCCTACACGCAGATTCTGGTCTGGCTGAAAGTCCTCGGCGCCTGCTATTTGTTCTTTCTGGCCTACAAGTCGATTCGCGGTGCACTGGCACACAATGCCGCCACGGTTGCGCGAGCTCGCACCAAACAGTCCAGGCACATTGGGTATTATTTGCAGGGACTGGGTATTCACCTCACCAACCCAAAAGCTGCCTTGACCTGGTTCACCGTGACCACGGTTGGGCTTAGTGCGAATGCACCGGCCTGGGCCAGTTTTGTCCTGGTGGCCGGTTGCGCTGTACTCGGGTTCATGATTTTCAGTACTTACGCGTTGGCGTTTTCAGCCCATTCGGCTGAACCGTTTTTCACTCGAACGCGAAAATCGTTCGGGATGATCTGCGCGGCCTTCTATTCGATCGTCGCGATTGGGTTTATCAGCTCGTTGTTTTAATGCTGATGCAAAAACCGGATGTCACGCTGCATTCTTCACGCCTTCCTGACCCCGACGCCAAAGGCGATGGTGTCCATCTGAATTTGGACTGCACCCCAAAGGTTAGACATAACCAATGGGGTGTTCCATGGGAAAGTACACAGGGCAGGCGAAGCTTTCAGCGGTAGGTGGGTCAGCGTTGGCGATCCGCGAGAATGCTTACGCTGGCATTGTCCAGGATTGCAGCGTGTAACCCTCCTGGCTCAACTCGGTGCGCACCTCTTCCAGCAGGCGTTCCAGCTGCGTCGGGTCGGAATAGGCACTGCTTGGAATCAGTTTGCGACAAATACGCGTGTTGGCCTGGTCGATGACACTCAGGCTCAGTTCACCATTACCGTCTTGCGGAGCCCAGGCGACACATTGAAAAGGTTTGAATGCGTGGCTGGCAATCAAAAGTGCTTCGTTGATGCGGAACGGGGTGATCACGGGTCGTCTCTCCTTGTACCCAAACAAAACAAATAATGTGCCGCCAACTTTCATTGCTTTACATAACTGCCTGGCGCCGGCTCCAGAGGCGGGAATTTGTCATTCCCGGTGTGCGCAACCGCGGGTTGGCGCTCGCCGGAGTGTCCCGCCAGCCAGTTGAACCAATCATTCCACCAGCTACCGGGTTGCTGCTCGGCATTCTTGAACCAGGTCTCCGGGTTTTTCGTGACCCGATTGTTGGTCCAGTAATGGCGCTTCTGCTTGGCGGGTGGATTGATGACTCCGGCGATATGCCCGGAAGCGCCCAGTACAAAACGCTTGGTCCCGGAGAGCAGGTTGGTACTGGCATAGGCGCTTTTCCAGGGCACGATGTGATCGTCATGGGTGGCGAGGATGTAAGCGGGAGCGTCGATTGCACGCAAATCCAGCTTGACCCCACAGCACTCAAGCTCACCTGATTTCAAATCGTTCTGCAGATAGGTGTGGCGCAGGTACCAGCAGTACATCGGGCCCGGAAGGTTGGTGCTGTCGTTATTCCAGAACAGCAAATCAAGTGGAATCGGCTTCTGGCCCTTGAGGTATTTGTCGACGTTGTAGTTCCACCACAACTCGTTGGGGCGCAGCAGGGAGAAGGTATTGCCCATGTCCTCGCCACGAAACAGGCCGATGGGACCATTCATCCCGCCGATGGTGCGCTCTCGATAGGCCACCAGTTCTTCGTCGACGAAAATGTCGATGGGACCGGTATCCAGGTAATCAAGGAACGTGGTCAACAGGCTGACGCTGGCGATCTCTCGATCACCGCGTGCCGCCAGTACGGCCAGCGCAGTGCTCAACAGGGTGCCGCCGATGCAGAAACCCACGCAATTGAGTCGCTGCTCGCCACTGATCTCACGGGTCACTTGCAGGGCGTCGATTACCCCGTGCTCAATCAGGTCATCCCAGGTGGTGCCCGCGTGCTCCTCGTCAAAGTTGCGCCAGGACATCAGGAATACGGGATGTCCCTTTTCCAGCAGATGGCGGACCATCGAGTTGTCCGGGCGCAGATCAAGGATGTAGTACTTGTTGATCGACGGCGGTACGACGAATACCGGATGTCGGTACTGGGTCTCGCTTTGCGGGTAGTACTGAATGAGCTGGAAGAGGTGGTTCTCGAAGACGATTTCGCCCGGGGTGTTGGCCAGGTCGACGCCAACCTTGAAGGCACCGCTATCACACTGGCGCATTTTGCCTTCGTTCATGTCGCTGGCCAGATGCTGCAGACCGGTGAGCAGGCTGGCACCTTTGGTCTCAACCGCACGCTGGAGTGCATCAGGGTTACTGACCAGAAAATTGCTGGGCGCACTGGCGGCGATGGCTTGCTCCACCAGATAGCGCAGGCGTTGGCGCGGTTTCTTGTCGTCGATCAGCAGTTTGTCGAGCAGTTTCAGGAGAAAGCTGGAGTTGAGCAGGTAAAACGCAGCGAGGGAGCCGAACACTGGCTCGCTCCAGTTGCCGCTGGCGAAACGTCGATCATCGAAGCTGAAGGATTGGCCGGTCAGCAGTTTTTGGCCGAGTTGGCCCCATTCAACCTGGTAGTCCGCTTGAAGGCTGTCCAGCGTTTCGCGAGGCAGCTCGAACCAGGCGCTGTGCTCATGTCCGGAAAACCAGGGATTAGTGCTGACCCATAGGCGCAATTGTTGTACTGCCAAGGACGCGATGAACGGAACCTGGCCTGACCAATAGGTCTTGAATGTATGCGCGTTGTTGTCCATTAGAGTTCCTTGCCCATACCGATGAGCCGGGCGATCGGATGGCCAAGGGCGATCGCACCACCGTTGACGTTGACCTTGCTGGTGTCCCAACCCAGCTCTTTGCCAACGGCCAGCGCCTGGGCGGCGAAGGCTTCATTGGCTTCGATGAGGTCCAGGTCCTCGACGTTCCAGCCGGCCTTTTTCAGGGTCAGACGTGTAGCCGGGACCGGGCCGATGCCCATGATCGACGGGTCCACACCGGCGCTGGCATAGGCTTTGATCCGTGCCAGTACCGGAAGGCCCAGCGCTTGTGCTTTAGCGGCGCTGGCCAGCAACAGTACGGCGGCGCCATCGTTGAGGGTCGAAGCATTGCCGRCGGTCACGCTGCCGTCTTTCTGGAAGGCCGGTTTGAGTTTGGCCAAGGCTTGCGCAGTACTGTCGATACGCGGCTGTTCATCGGTGTCGAAGACCAGTGGTTCGCCCTTACGCTGAGGAATCAGGATCGGGGTGATTTCGTTCTGGAATCGCCCGCCCTCAATGGCAGCGGCGGCCTTCTGTTGCGAGGCGGCGGCGAAGGCATCCTGCGCTTCACGAGAGATCTCGTACTTTTGCGCCAGATTCTCAGCGGTGATCCCCATGTGGTAGTCGTTGAAGGCATCCCACAGGCCATCCTGGATCATGCTGTCTTGCAGTTGCGCATGGCCCATGCGCAGACCCGTGCGTGCCTTGGGCAGAACGTAKGGAGCCAGGCTCATGTTTTCCTGACCTCCAGCGATCACCAGTTCCGCGTCGCCGCAACGGATTGCCTGGACGGYGAGATGGACCGCCTTGAGGCCCGAGCCGCAGACCTTGTTCAAAGTCAGGGCAGGGGTGGTATGTGGCAAGCCGGCTTTGATTGCTGTCTGGCGGGCCGGGTTTTGCCCAGCGCCGGCAGTGAGTACCTGGCCGAGGATCACTTCATCAATTTGAGCAGCATCGATACCCGTCTGCTCCAGCAAGCGGCGAATCACTGCGGCACCCAGTTCGGTCGCGGGAATGGCAGACAAAGCACCCTGGAAACTGCCGATGGCGGTACGAGTAGCGGCAACGATTACGACTTCGTTCATGCATGACCTCATTGAAAAGACAAAATTCGTCGAACACACCAGGGCATTCATGCCCTGGTTGGGCTTACTGCATGTTCATGCCGCCGTTTACCGAGAAGTCGGCACCGGTGCTGTAGGCGGACTCATCGGAGGCCAGCCAGGCCACGATCGAGGCGATCTCGTCGGGTTGGCCAAGGCGACCCACCGGAATGCCGGCAATCATGCCGTCCAGAATGTCCTTGCGGATTGCCGCAGTCATGTCGGTCTGGATGTAGCCTGGGGAGACGGTGTTGACGGTCACGCCCTTGCCGGAAACTTCCCGGGCCAGTGCCATGGTGAAGCCATGGATGCCAGCCTTGGCGGCCGAGTAGTTGGTCTGACCGAACTGGCCACGCTGGCCGTTGATCGACGAGATGTTGATGATCCGCCCCCAACCCTTGGAGAGCATGCCTTCGATGACTTGCTTGGAGGTGTTGAACAAACTGTTCAGGTTGGTTCCGATCACCGCGTTCCAGTCTTCCGGGGTGAGCTTGCGGAAGGACGCGTCACGAGTGATGCCTGCATTGTTGACCAGTACGTCGATCGGCCCGAAGTGTTCGCGCACCATCTCAAAGGCCTTGCGGGTCGGCTCCCAATCGGTGATGTCGGTTTCGACGCAGTCGAATCGATAGCCTGCTGCAAGCTGTGTTGCCATCCAGTCATCCTTGCGGCCGGAATTGGCACTGCAGCCGACAATAACCTTGAAGCCTTCCTTGTACAGACGTTGGCTGATGGCTGTACCAATGCCGCCCATACCACCTGTTACTACCGCAATACGACTACGCGACTCCATATTTCTACTTCCCTTCTTTTTGCGCTGCAGGAGAGAAGATTGTTCGATATCAACGGTTCGTGCGGAAGTGTTGGTAGGTGACGTATTCGTGTCCATCGGTGCCACACAGGCGTTTTAGACCGCTTGCAAAAAATGAGGAGTACCTATACTGGGATCAATACTTGAAACGGAACGGATAATTAATATTCGTGAAACATGGCTGAAATATGTTCAGCGTAGGTCAATATCGGCTCCGGACAGGATGTTCGGTTCCACAGGTTATTGAGGGCGCTATGTATAGAATGAGTTCAGGTTATGCAGGCATGCTGGCGAATACGCTTTTGGCTCAAGGACTGGACGTTACCGGTCTGTGCCAGGAGGCGGGACTGGACGTCGAGTTCGTGAATAAACCTGGAGCATACTGCGAGCGGAGCGTTATCTATCGTCTTTGGGATCTGGCTGCTCAGGCCTCGAATGATCCGAACATCGGTTTGAAAGCCTACGGGAGTTTCCACCCCGGCGTGTTTCAGATCGTGGGCTACACGATGATGTCCAGTTCGAATCTGAAAAGGGCGCTCGAACGCCTGGTTCGTTTCAGCCCGTTGATTAGTACCGGATTCAGCCTTTTCTTTGTGCTTATGACAGCATCCTGTTCGATGGCGAGGAGCTTCTGAGTCCTTTGAGCATGGCCAACGAGGCGCTTGCCATACTCCATGACAGCTATGCCGAGGCTCAATTGGACCAGTTGTCCGGCGGCTCTATTGTTGGCAGGATTCGCGCGCTGATTATCGAGCGCTTGAGCCAGGGGCAGGGCCAGGTGCAATGTGATATGGAATCGATTGCGGCGGCGCTGAACATCAGCAAGCGAACGCTTCAGCGAGGCCTTGAGAAGGATGGCACGCAATTCAAGGATGTCCTGAACGATGTACGCCGGCAGCTGGCCGACTTCTATTTGCGCCATTCTCGTTTCAACATGAAGCATGTGACGTATCTGCTCGGTTTTCATGATCACAGCAGCTTCCATAAGGCATGCACCCGCTGGTTCGGCATGCCCCCCGGTCAGTATCGAACCGATGAGTCGTTGTTTGCGCTCGAGGAAGTCGCGTCCGTGCCCGTGCCGGTCCGAGCCATGAACTCCGTCGGTCAGCGCAGAGACCATAAGACCGCAGGCTTCGCCAGCGCCTACGCCGAACGGATACACCGCTAATCCCTATGGAGGGTCATCGAGGCTTTGGATCTTTTGTCGCTTGGCGCTTTGGGGCTTTAGCGACGATGGCGGGAGCGGGCAGGGGGACTTCGAGCAGCGTGTGCAGTTCACGCCAGAATTTGCCTTCGGTTCCAGCAGTCGTGAGCAATTCAGGCATTAATTGCCCAACGGCTGTCAGCACCTGTTGGCGTTCCTTGGCCTCGGGTAGCAACAAGGGCAGGCTGCGCAAGCTTTCTTGCGGGTGGGCAAAAACCAGCAGGTTCTGCAATCGGATGGCTTCGCGCAGGGCTGTGGGCTCAGTGCTGTAATCCTGGACCAGCAAGTGCACCTGCTGGATCAGTTTCTCTATGCTTTCCTTGCCCGCCTTGTCGCTGTTGCGGCCCAGCAAAAACAGAATCCGCACCAACGCTTCCAGGGTGCCGCCATGGGGCAGCGCATCCTGCAGGCGTTCGATCAGGGCCTGGTCCTGCTGGTCGGCATGTGCCTGGAGATTTCGCACCGGGTGGTTGTTGGTGAGGGTACCCAGTGCGCCGTAGATACCGTAAAAACACAGCTCCTGAGTGGCGTCACGCACATCGCGATAAGCATTCAGGGCGTCTTGTATCTGGTTGGAGAACAGCTCCTGCCACGCCAGCAACGGGTTGTCCTGGCGTGCGGGACGACGATCACTGCTCACTTGGGAGGCGGCCCCGGCTAACCACCACAGCGCCGGATTCAGGCTGCTCCATAGCACTTGCTGCTGATGGAAGGGGTGCATCCTGCGCATCAGTTCGGCAATGGGCTCGTTGACGACCTGACGCAGCCACGGGCGTATGAACCCGTCGTAAAACTCGCTGTTGATTTCAGAGGCATGCTCCACCAGAGAGAATTCGCGATCGTCATCACGGGCTGGCTCGACATCATCATGGATATCAGCGATTCGCCTTGATTCGAAACTCACGCTGTATTGCACGTCACTGCTGCCTGAGGGGGCGCATCATGCAAGGCGAGATCGCTGGGATAGACATCGACGATCCAGTTCAACGCCTGCTGGGGAGGGGTGATGTTGTCGCCGTAGGAGCAGAACACCACCACCGGTACTTCGATCCGTTTCAGGTCAATACCGGAGCTCTTGCGGCCAAGGCCGCCGGACAACCGGTTGCCGATGAAAAGGTCATCGACAATCATCTCGATCTCTTCGCCATTGAGCAGGGTCGGGCTGCCCCACCAGCGTTCGAAGTCGAGAAAGCGTGCAGCCTCACTGTCGATCTGGCTGAACAACTGGTAGTACTTGCCCCAATAGGTGTTGGCCGGGTCCAGGTTTTCGAAATTGCTGACCAGCCAAGTGCCGTCGAAACGGTTATTGCCCAAGTCGCTGCMCAGGCGTGCCATCCAGCCGCCACCCAGCAGGCCACCGGTGTAACGCATTGGATTGCGTCCATTGACACCGGCCCAGTACGACAAGGGGGCACCATTGATAATGATCAATCCCGGCAGTTCCGGCCGTGTTGCCGCCAATCCCATTAAGGCCCAGCCGGCCTGGCAGTTGCCGATAATGATCGGCTTGCTGTTGGCTGGGTGAAGGGCGCTGACGACCTCGATGAACCGGGCCTGGGCTTCGACGATATCGGCCAGGGTTTGCCCAGGCTGTGGTGAGTGGCTGAAAGAGATGAAATAAGTGGGGTGGCCGGCTCTGAGGCTTTCGCCCAGTACCGAATCCTGTTTGAAGCCGCCGATTCCCGAGCCATGGCCGCCGCGTGGGTCAATGATGATCACCGGCTGGCCATTGCTGTCGATTTTTTGCTCGGGCCCCGGGAGGATTCGCAGCAGTGAATAGTTGACCGGGCGCGGGAGATCGGCGCCTGCGATAAGGGTTTCATGATCGAACTTGAGCAGCAGTGGATACCCGGCGCGTTCATGGGCCAGCGTATTGTCGCCGCGCTGGCGCAGGGTGTCCCAGAACAGCAGGCAGCGTTGGCCAAGGTCAGTGACATATTCCTGCCATTCAGCGGGCGTAGGTTGTCTGAGTTGACCCTGCTTCAGCGGCGCGAGGGTTTTTTTCTGGCGCTGGCGCAAAGCATCAAGGATGTTCAGCGTATTGAGGCGCTGCAGATGACTCAGGTGTTCGAACAGGCCGCGTTGAGAGAAAGGTTTTTCATATTGCGATGCAATAATGTCTTCCTGGCCCATGGTGATCTCCTGAGGTTATGCATGCGAAGCGGCGGCTTACGGCTCATAGATGAACGAGACCTTGGCTGTCCGCTTGATGTCAGGAGTCTATAGCGAATATCAGCAGTGGTGGAAAAACTTTTGTGCGCCGCACAAAAAACCATTGCCAAAAAAAATTGTGCGCTGCAATATTAAGTCTAGCGCGATGACCGGCAGGATCGCTATCGCGTCCTCAGGCCCAAGTCGGCCTTTCAGAATCAGGAGATTCAAGCATGTCTTTTTTCAATTCGGAAAAATTGCAAGACGCTCAGAAAGCCAACCTAGACCTCCTGCAGCAAATCAGCGGCAAAATCTTCTCCAGTGTTGAACAGCTCAGCCAATTGCAGTTCAAGACACTGCAGGCCTCCACCGAGGAGCAGTTCGAAGTCTTTCGCAAGCTGCTGGCGGTCCGTGATCCACAAGGGTTCGCTGAGCTCCAGGCTTCTTTCACCCAGCCAAATGTGCAAGCCGAACGCCTGGCTGAGTTCAATCGCCAGGTGCAAGCGTTGATTGTCGGCACTCACTCGGAAATCACCAAGCTGGCCTCGCGTCAGGTCGAGGCGGGCACCCAGCAGGTGCAAGAGTTCGTTGACGTGATCAGCAAGAATGCACCGGCAGGCTCCGAGCCTGTTGTGGCTGCATTCAAGTCGTCGCTGGCGAATGCCGGTACCGTTTTTGAAAGCGCACAGAAAGCCGTAAAACAGGCTACTGACGTTGCCCAGAGCGGTTTTGAGGCAGCGACCGCAGCAGCCGGCAAAGCTGCTCCAGGTGCCAAGGCTACAAGCGGCAACAAGTAAGTCACATTAGAGCGGTTGAACGGATGGCGATGGGGTTACTCCCCATCGCCATTTTTTTTCGTCCCGCCACCGGCACCCGGCTTGCCAGGTGCCATGCCGCCGAACAGGCCGAAGAGGTTCTGAGTGTTCAGGTAGAGGGCTTTTGACTGGTCGACATACTGGCGCATCAAATCCTGCATGACCGGTGCTTGCTGGTGCATGAACTCGCTCCAGGCTTCAGAGGACTGGGCTCCGGTCTGGGACTGGATGTCGATGACCGTCTGGATGCTTTTATCCAGGTAGCTGCCGAGGACGCTCTGGTAGGGACCGTAGAACTGAATAATCCCCATCAGCATCTCACTGGAGAATATCGGCTCACCGCCACTTTCGGCTTCCAGAATGACCTGCAGCAAAATACTTCGGGTCAGATCCTCGCCGGTCTTGGCGTCGACCACCTCGAACGGGATTTTATCG
This sequence comes from Pseudomonas sp. 05T35, assembly GCF_056396605.1. NCBI lineage: Bacteria > Pseudomonadati > Pseudomonadota > Gammaproteobacteria > Pseudomonadales > Pseudomonadaceae > Pseudomonas > Pseudomonas sp. 05T35. Next base: position 257 of record NZ_JBFTLU010000393.1, on the reverse strand, counting down.
ACGACCAACTGGCGTATATCCGCAAGGGTCAAATGACTGCTGGTGTGCGTGTCATATAGACGGCGATTCGGGTACTTCTTGATCAGACGGGTGGTGTTCCGACTGTTATCTGTCATGCGGGGCTACTCATGGCGAGCCTGATTTACAGGCATCTTATCCTACTCTGACCACTGCCACTCCAATGCGTCGCCTCACGCGGCACGCGCCGGGTGTTCAGAGTAAGAACTTTCTTCGTCATCCCGCACAACGCCGTGTGT
>NZ_JBFTLU010000392.1:0-4414 GCF_056396605.1 Pseudomonas sp. 05T35 | reverse complement strand
GCCTCACCGTGCAGAACTTCGTCAGCGCCGCCACCGGCCTGGCTGTTCTGGTTGCCTTGTGTCGCGGCATCGGTCGCAAATCGGCGCAAACCCTCGGTAACTTCTGGGTCGACATGACCCGCGCCACCCTCTACGGACTGCTGCCGCTGTGCCTGTTGCTGGCGCTGTTCCTGGTCTGGCAGGGCGTGCCACAAACCTTCGCTCATTACGTGAATGCGCTGACGATGCAGGGCGTGGATCAAGTGATCCCACTGGGTCCTGCCGCCAGCCAGATTGCGATCAAGCAATTGGGTACCAACGGCGGTGGCTTCTTCGGCGTCAACTCGGCGCACCCGTTCGAGAACCCGACGGCCTGGAGCAACCTGTTCGAAGTCACGTCGATCATCCTGATCCCGGTGGCGCTGGTGTTCACCTTCGGCCATTACGTCAAGGACCTGCGTCAGAGCCGGGCGATCATCGCCTGCATGCTCGCGCTGTTCCTGATCGGTGGCGCGGTGTCGCTGTGGGCTGAATACCAGCCGAACCCGACCCTGAACAATGTTGCGGTCGAACAGGCTGCACCGCTGGAAGGCAAGGAAGCACGCTTCGGTACCACCGCGACCGTGCTCTGGTCGGTGACCACCACCGCAGCCTCCAACGGCTCGGTCAACGGTATGCATGACAGCCTCAACCCGCTGAGCGGCATGGTCGCGCTGATCAACATGATGGTCGGCGAAGTGATCTTCGGCGGCGTCGGCGCCGGTCTCTACGGCATGTTGCTCAACGTGCTGATCGCGGTGTTCCTCGCCGGTCTGATGATCGGACGTACACCGGAATACCTCGGCAAGAAACTGCAAGCCAAGGAAGTCCAGTTGCTGGTGGTGACCTTGCTGGTGATGCCGATCGGCGTGCTGGTACTGGGTGCCATTGCGGCGAGCCTGCCTGGCCCTGCGGGAACCATCAGCAACCCCGGCCCCCACGGTTTCAGCCAGTTGCTGTACGCCTACACCTCCGCCAGCGCCAACAACGGTTCGGCATTCGGCGGCCTGAACGCCAATACGCCCTTCCATAACCTGATGCTGGGCCTGGGCATGTTGATCGGGCGCTTCGGCTACATCCTCCCGGTACTGGCCCTGGCCGGCAGCCTGGCGATGAAGAAAACCGCACCGATTGGCCAGAACAGCTTCCCGACCCATGGTCCGCTGTTCGTGACATTGCTGACGGTGACCATTTTGCTGGTGGGGGGCCTGACCTTCCTGCCGACCCTGGCGTTGGGGCCTATCGCTGAACACTTGAGCCTGGGCTTCTGAGGGATTTGATGATGAATATGCCCGTTCGTGTATCGAAAAAAGCCGCACCACACGTTGTGCCGGCGCAACCTGTCGAGCAACCGAAAACCGCGATCTCGGCCCTGTGGCGGCCGGCGCTGGTGCAAGCCTTCGTCAAGCTCGACCCACGGCAGTTGAAGCGCTCGCCGGTGATGCTGGTGGTCGAACTGACCGCGATCCTCACCACCGTGTTGTGCGTGATTCCAGATCCGGCAGTGCCGACGTTTGTGGCGGCGCAAATTGCCCTGTGGCTGTGGTTCACCGTGTTGTTCGCGAACTTCGCCGAAGCTTTGGCCGAAGGTCGTGGCAAGGCCCGTGCCGACAGCCTCAAGGCCGGCAGCGAAGGCTTGAGCGCTCGGCGCAAGAAAGCCGATGGCAGCTTTCAGGTAGTGCCAGCAGTCAGCCTGCGCAAAGGTGATGTGGTTCGCGTCGAAGCCGGCGAGATGATTCCCGGCGACGGCGAGGTGATCGAAGGTATTGCCGCGGTCAACGAAGCGGCGATTACCGGTGAATCCGCACCGGTGATTCGCGAGTCCGGCGGTGACCGCTCGGCGGTCACCGGCAACACTCGACTGGTGTCTGACTGGTTGCTGGTGCGCATTACCGCGAATCCCGGTGAGTCGACGCTGGATCGCATGATCGCCCTGGTTGAAGGCGCCAAACGCCAGAAAACCCCGAACGAAGTGGCGCTGGATATCCTGCTGATCGGCCTGACCATGATCTTCCTGGTGGTGGTCGTGACCTTGCAGCCGTTCGCCCACTTCGCCAACGGCAACCTGCCGCTGGTGTTCCTGGTGGCGCTGCTGGTGACGCTGATCCCAACCACCATCGGCGGTTTGTTGTCGGCCATCGGTATCGCCGGCATGGACCGTCTGGTACGGCTGAACGTGATCGCCAAATCCGGCCGTGCGGTAGAAGCGGCGGGCGACGTGCATGTGTTGCTGCTGGACAAGACCGGCACCATCACCTTCGGTAACCGTCGCTGCACCGCGATTTATGCCGCGCCGGGTGTCAGCGCCAAGGAACTGGCGGAAGGTGCGCTGTTCGCTTCGCTGGCCGACGACACGGCCGAAGGCAAGTCGATCGTCGAGTACCTGCGCGGACTTCATCCACAGGCTGAACCGTCCACCGAGGTGCTGACCGTTGTACCGTTCAGTGCCGAAACCCGCTTGTCTGGCGTTGACTATCAGGGCCGTGTCTACCGCAAGGGCGCGGTGGATTCGGTGCTGGCCTTCGTTGGCCTGACGCGTGCCGAGATACTGCCGGCGATGTCCCGGGAAATCGACAAGATTGCCCAAAGCGGCGGTACGCCATTGCTGGTGTGTGCCGAGGGCAAATTGCTCGGTGCGATCCACCTCAAGGACGTGGTCAAGCCGGGCATTCGCGAGCGTTTTGCCGAACTGCGCAAGCTGGGGATTCGCACGGTGATGGTGACCGGCGACAACCCGCTGACCGCGGCGGCAATTGCCGCTGAAGCCGGTGTCGATGACGTGTTGGCCGAAGCGACGCCGGAGAAAAAACTCGCCCGCATTCGTCACGAGCAGAACGACGGGCGTCTGGTCGCCATGTGCGGTGATGGTGCCAACGATGCGCCGGCGCTGGCTCAGGCTGACGTCGGTATGGCAATGAACGACGGGACTCAGGCCGCGCGCGAAGCCGCGAACATGGTCGACCTCGACAGCGATCCGACCAAGCTGCTGGACGTGGTGCAGATCGGTAAAGAGTTGCTGGTGACGCGCGGCGCGTTGACGACGTTTTCCATCGCCAACGACGTGGCCAAGTACTTCGCCATCCTGCCGGCGCTGTTTGCCTCGATCTACCCGCAACTGGGCGTGCYGAACATCATGCACCTGAGCAGTCCGCAGAGCGCGATTCTCTCGGCCATCGTCTTCAACGCCTTGATTATCGTCGGACTAATCCCGTTGGCCCTGCGCGGGGTACGCGTGCAGGCCGCGAGCGCTGCACACCTGCTGCGCCGCAACCTGCTGATCTACGGCGTGGGCGGCATCGTGGTGCCGTTCGTGGGCATCAAGCTGATTGACATGCTGCTGACTGCTTTGCACTTGGTGTAACTGCTGCACGCCGCRCCCCGGGCGCGGCGTTTTACCTGAATTGAGGATTTGATGATGTCCACAATGATTCGTCCGGCCTTGAGCCTGCTGGTCCTGATGACCCTGATCACCGGCGTCGCTTATCCACTGGTGGTCACCGGTGTCGCCCAGGTGGCGTTCCCTGATCAGGCCAATGGCAGCCTGGTGCGTGACGCCGATGGCAAGGTGCGCGGTTCGTCCCTGATTGCCCAGGATTTTGTCGGTGATGCGTGGTTCCATCCACGGCCATCGGCGGGCGCATTTGCGACCGTCTCAAGCAGTGCAAGTAACCTGGCACCGAGTAATCCGGCACTCGCGACCCGGGTGATCGACGATGCCAACAAACTGCTGGTGCCAGGCCAGGGGCCGGTGCCCTTGGCATTGCTGACCACCTCTGGCAGCGGCCTCGATCCACACTTGCCTCCGGCGGCAATTRCCTATCAACTGTCGCGGGTTGCGGCGGCGCGCAATCTGCCGATATCGACGGTCGAGCAGTTGGTGGACGCGCACATCGAGCAGCCGCTGGTAGGACCGCCGGTGGTGAATGTGCTGGAACTGAACATCGCGCTGGAGAAGTTGTAAGACTGTGCGGCCGCCAATCGCGAGCAGGCTCGCTCCCACGGGTTCATCACTGTCCTTGTGGGAGCGAGCCTGCTCGCGATGACGGTTTTGCAATCACCACCTGAACAACAGACAAACAGAGACTTTCAAGCATGAGCGACTCCGGCCGCGCCGACGCACTGTTAGCAGATTTGCCCCGTGATGGTCGTGGCCGGCTCAAGGTTTTTCTCGGTGCCGCCCCCGGTGTCGGCAAGACCTACGCCATGCTGCAAGCCGCCCACACCCAGCTGCGACAAGGCGTGAAAGTCATGGCCGGGGTGGTGGAAACCCACGGTCGGGCGGAAACCGAAGCGCTGCTCGGCGGTTTGCCGCAGTTGCCGTTGGTGCGCTCGGAATACCGTGGCGTGATGCTCGAGGAAATGGACCTCGATGGCCTGCTCAAGGCCAAGCCGAAAC
>NZ_JBFTLU010000391.1:0-6866 GCF_056396605.1 Pseudomonas sp. 05T35 | reverse complement strand
CGGTAGGTCAGGGCGCGCACGTCCTTCGGCAGGCACGAGCCGCCAAACGCGAAGCCCGGGCGCATGTAGTACTGGGACAGGTTGAGGGTCTTGTCCTGGCAGACCACTTCCATCACTTCGCGACCATCGACACCGACCGCTTTGGCGATGTTGCCGATCTCGTTGGCGAAGGTCACTTTGGTGGCGTGCCAGACGTTGCAGGTGTACTTGATCATCTCGGCGACTTCGATGTCCTTGCGGATGATCGGCGCGTCGAGTTCTTCGTACAGCGATTGCAGAACGTCACCGCTGGCCTTGTCGAACTCGCCGATGACGGTCATCGGTGGCAGGTCGTAGTCCTTGATCGCGGTGCTTTCACGCAGGAACTCAGGGTTCACGGCAACGCCGAAATCGACGCCGGCCTTTTTGCCCGAGCAGTCTTCGAGGATCGGAATCACCACGTTCTTCACGGTGCCCGGCAACACGGTGCTGCGGACCACGATGGTGTGGCGGGTGGTTTTGTCACGCAGGACAAAGCCGATCTCGCGGCACACCGATTCGATGTAGTTGAGTTCCAGATCGCCGTTCTTCTTGCTCGGCGTACCGACGCAGATCATCGACAGGTCGGTGTCACGGATGGCTTCTGCGAAGTTGGTGGTGCCGCGCAGACGACCGGTCTGAATGCCCTGGGTCAGCAGTTCGCCCAGGCCCGGTTCAACGATCGGAGATTTACCGGCATTGATCAGGTCGATCTTGTCTTTGGAAATGTCCACGCCAACCACTTCGTGGCCTCGTGCAGACAGGCAACCGGCACACACTGCGCCGACGTAACCCAAACCAAATATGCTGATGCGCATCGTAATTACCTCTGTATTGATCACGCCATTAAAGGCGCGAAGTTAATAGTGTTCAGCGGTCGAAGTGCACTCGGAAGTGTGGATGGCAGGCGCCACAATACCGTGTGCAGGCATACTCAATTCCGAGTGTCTAAATAAGTGCACTCAAGGTGTGCGAAACTTGGCCTGATGATGATGGCGTGCCCTGAACTGCAGCCGGCATTTCTTCTGAATACCGTGGTGCAAAAGGCTTGTGGTACTTGAAAGTTTGCATAAAGCCAGCAATATCAAGCACTCAGGTGCTCAGGTGAGCACGTTTACAGGGGGGCAGCCTTGGCCTTGTAGGGGATAGTAATGGTGCGTTATCTCCTGTTACTCCTAGTAAGTGGCCTGAAAGCAAAGTTGAGCATGACAACTTGGCGATAGGGTCGGCACGCTGTGTAAGTTATCTCGTACACGCTCAGAGATAATCGTTACCGGTGGTATGAGCGGTGTATTTTCAGATAGTTCATGGCGGCTTATCCCGATTTTTGAAATTTCCTGAAATATTGCAAAAGATGGCACTGCTCTCATATTGATAGCACTTGCCGTTTCGGCCTTTATTAATGGGGAGTTAATTAACGTAAATAGTTTTTTGCCACTACGCTTGAAAAAAATGCGTGCCACTACTGAAAAAATTCACGCTTGTCGAGTGAAAGAAATTTCATAAATTGAAAAGATGTATTTTTGGCGCCAAAAAAATGACGAATTGGGTGGGGAGATGTAGGGGGGAAACCACGTTTCGGCGCACGCACATTGATCAATGCCGTGCGCCATCGTGATGCGTTATTCGGGGGCGTGGTCGCGCAGGAAAACCAGGTTGTCGGGTTTCGACTGTTCGGCGCTGTAGCGGTAACCCTGCACGTCAAATTGCTTGAGCGCAGCCGGGTCGTTGATGCGTTCCTGGATCACGAAACGGCTCATCATCCCGCGGGCCTTCTTCGCGTAGAAGCTGATGATCTTGTACTGGCCGTTCTTCAGGTCCTTGAACTCGGTATTGATGATCCGGGCGTTCAAGGCGCTGCGTTTGACCGCCGAGAAGTACTCGTTGGAGGCGAGGTTGAGCAGCACGTCATCGCCTTGCTCGGCCAGGGCTTCGTTCAGCCATTCGCTGATTTGTGTGCCCCAGAAGGCGTACAGATCCTTGCCGCGGGCATTGGCCAGTCTGGTGCCCATTTCCAGCCGATACGGCTGCATCAGGTCCAGCGGGCGCAGCAGGCCGTAGAGGCCCGAGAGCATGCGCAAGTGTTGCTGGGCGTAGTCGAAATCGGCTTCGCTGAAGGTCTGGGCATCCATGCCGGTGTACACGTCGCCCTTGAACGCCAGCAGCGCCTGCTTGGCGTTGGCTGGCGTGAACGCCGGGGTCCAGCTGCCGAAGCGCGCAGCGTTGAGGCCGCCGATCTTGTCGGAAACGTGCATCAGCTCGCTGATCTGTGCCGGGCTCAGCTCGCGCAATTGCAGGATCAGCTCCTGGGAATGGTCCAGGTATTGCGGTTGAGTGAAACGCTGGGTGGCCGGCGGTGTTTCGTAATCGAGGGTCTTGGCGGGGGAAATCACCATCAGCATGAAGTCGTCTCCTTTAATCGCCTCAGGGCCGCTTCGCAGCCCAGCGGGAGCAAGCTCCCTCGCCACATTGGGTACGCAGGCGCAGCGGGGAAGGTCGCGAGATCAGCTATAGTGCCGCGCGGGTTTTGTTATGGAGACATCCCTTTGCGTATCGCTTTACTGTTTTGTGCCTGGTTGTTCAGCGTGAGTGCCTATGCCGCGCCCAACGACCCCGCCACGCTGGACCGCAGCACGTGGCCGGAGCAACTCGGCAACCCGACCCTGTTCGATGTCGCTTCACGCGCGGAAATCCTCACCTTCGCTCGGGCCTTGCTCGCCAGTGAAGCGCTGGATGAGGCGGCTTTAAAGCAGCGCCTGGGGTTGCGGATGATCAACCTGGAGTCGATCAACACGCTGCGCGCGCGCATGTGGCAACGCTTGCTTGCCAACTATAATTTTGCCCAGCGCAGCTGCGATCAGGATGCGTCCTTCTGTTTTCTGGTCGAAGACATGGACACCCTGCGCGAGCAGGCCGCCAAGTTCGAACTCGGCGAAGATTCCTATTACGCCCGATGGGCCGAGCCGAGCCGGCGTTTTCACGAGCGCTATCTGGACGAACAATTGCGCAAGGCCGCGCTGTTTCCGCAGACCAGCAGCGAAGTCGAACTGTTCGGCGACCACGAGCGTAATGGCGATGAACTCAACGATCGGCTGTTTGTGCTGAGCTTCGACAGCGCCGCCAACCTCGCGCCGGACAACACCGCGTGGCTGGCCGAGTACCTGCGCAAGGCGAACCTGAGCGGGACCTTCTTTGTGCTGGGCAGCGATATCCAGAACCGCCTGGCACAGCATTCGGTGGCCGAACTGCAAGCGTTGTACTCAAAGCAATGCATTGGCGTGCAGGGCTGGGAATTCCGCTCCCACAGCCATTGGCAGGATTGGCAGTACTCAGTGACTCGCAGCGTCGAACTGGTGAAGAGCAAACTGCCAGAGAACTTCGTGCCGTTGTTCCGTCCGCCCAATGGCCAGCGTCGCGCCGATGCGCAGGGTTTCTTCAAGGCTCAGGGGGTGCAGGTTGCGCTGTGGGACATCGATCCTGCGGATGGCAGTCGGCAGCTCACGGCTGAGCAGAGTGCGCAGCGGGTGCTGACCTTGATGCTGTTGTGGCGCCATGGGGTGATCAATTTCAACGCCAAACAGGACGTGGTGAAAACGGCAATGCCCTGGCTGCTGATGCACACCGCGCAAAGCGGGATCGGCTGGGAAGATTGTCAGGATGCTTTTCGCTGAAACGGGCCCTTCCCCAAAAAAAGCCGGAAACACTGGGGCAGGGGAGTATTTCAGGAGGGATTTCGATACAGACGGACTTCCGACTTTAACGGTGCCGGCGCGGCGCGCCAAGGGCTTTTCGTCACTCTGAAAAATAAACTTCAAAAAAGCGTCAAAGTGCTTTTTTCTGTCATGGGTTTTGGAGTATTACGAAGACAGACCGCCGAAACCTGCAACACAGGTGGCGTCTTCCAAGACCCCGTGTGTGCAGTTCACTTGAGTCGTGCAGTTCATTTCAGTACGGCAGGTGAATTCGGTGGCCACTTCGAGGCGCAGCACTGTCATGGTATTGCGTCGACTGGCTCCCACAAAGGTGACCGAGTATGGATGATCACGGACGTAGCCCCTCCAACCTGCCAATCCTTTATGTACTCGATACCAACGTATTGATCCACGATCCAAACGCGCTCCTGAACTTCGAAGAACACCACGTTGCGATCCCGATGACCGTCCTTGAAGAGCTGGACAAGCTCAAGAGCGGCCATCACAGCGTTGCGGCCGAATGTCGCCAGGCCATTCGCCTGATCGACAACACGCTGGGCGATGCCTCTCCCGAAGACGTTGAACTGGGTGTACCGATCCAGCGCGGAAAAAGCGGGCCCAAGGGTTTGCTGTCGATTCTGATGAGCAAGCGTACCGAGCCGAACATCGTTCTGCCCGAACACCTGAACGACAACATCATCATCAACCAGTTGATCGACCTGCACACGCGTGACAAGGAACTGCGTGTGGTACTGGTGACCAAAGACATCAACATGCGCCTCAAGGCTCGAGCCTGCGGGATTGCGGCCGAGGACTACAGCACTGACCAGTTGGTTGACGACGTGTCGTTGCTGCCCAACGGTTATCACAACATGACGGGCTCGTTCTGGGACCGTGTGAGCAAGGTCGAAACCCGTCAGGACCATGGCCGCACCTGGCATCAGGTGCAACTGATCGACAACCTGCCGGCCGTGCATATCAACGAGTTCATCATCGACGAACAGGGCTTTGTTGGCTGGATCAAGGAAATCCAGGTCGACAAGCTGCTGATTCTCGACCTGCATCAGGAACCCCTGTTGCACCAGGAAGCCTGGGGCCTGAAACCACGCGACATCTATCAGAGCCTGGCGCTGTATGCCTTGCTTGACCCGGACATTCACCTGGTCAACCTGTCGGGTGCTGCGGGTTCGGGTAAAACCATCCTGGCGCTGGCTGCGGCAATCGAGCAAACCATGGTCAGCAAGCGCTACCGGCGCATCATCGCCACTCGTAGCGTGCAGGGGCTGGACCAGGAGATCGGTTTCCTGCCGGGCACCGAAGCAGAAAAAATGGAGCCTTGGCTGGGCGCCATCACCGACAACCTCGAAGCCTTGCACATGGATGACGAAAGCACCCATGGCAGCGTCGACTACATCCTCAGCAAAGTGCCGTTGCAGTTCAAATCCCTCAACTACATACGGGGCCGCAGCTTCCAGCAGAGCCTGATCCTGATCGACGAATGCCAGAACCTCACACCGCACCAGATGAAAACCATCATCACCCGTGCCGGCGCCGGTTCCAAAGTGGTGTGCCTGGGCAACCTGGCGCAGATCGACACCCCTTACCTGTCCGCGACCAGCTCCGGGCTGACTTACCTGACTGAACGCTTCAAGGACTTCCCTAACGGGGTGCACATCACCCTGCAAGGGGTACCACGTTCGATTCTGGCCGAATACGCCGAATCGCATTTGTAACCTTCACCCAAACCGGGCGGCCCCAAAGCCGCCCGGTTTTTTATTGCACAGCGAATTCCCCTGTAGCAGCTGGCGAAGCCTGCGTTCGAGCGCGCAGCGGTCGCCATCCGGAACCCCCGTTGTTTCTGAAGGAACGCAGCGACTGATTTACGACTGCTGCGCCCGAACGCGGACCGAGCCGAACGCAGGCTTCGCCAGCTGCTACGAGTACGTGGACGGCCTTAATAATCAAACTCGCGAAAATTTGACCCACGGGTTTACAATCGGTGCTCCTGATCAGGAGTAAGGCTGTGCTGACTCATCTCGATTCCCAAGGTCGCGCCAATATGGTCGACGTCACCGAAAAAGCCGTGACGTTCCGTGAAGCCACGGCCGAAGCGCTTGTGCGTATGCTCCCTGAAACCCTGCAGATGATTGTCAGTGGTGGTCACCCCAAAGGTGATGTATTCGCTGTGGCGCGCATTGCCGGCATTCAGGCAGCGAAGAAAACCTCCGATCTGATCCCGCTATGCCATCCGTTGATGCTCACCAGCGTCAAGGTCGAGCTCAGTGCCGAAGGCCTCGATGCGGTGCGCATCGTCGCCCGCTGCAAACTGTCCGGGCAGACCGGGGTTGAAATGGAAGCACTGACCGCGGCCAGTGTCGCTGCACTGACGATCTACGACATGTGCAAGGCCGTAGACCGTGGCATGGTCATCGAAACCGTGCGCCTGCTGGAGAAGCTCGGCGGCAAGAGCGGGCATTATCAGGTGGCCGATCAATGAAGCTGACAGTGAGGTTTTTCGCCCGTTACCGCGAGGCACTGGGCGTTGATTGGTTGAGCGTCGAAGGTGATTTCGCGTCAGTCGATGATGTGCGCTTGCTGTTGGCGCAACGTGAGGGCGCCGAGGTGCTGAGCGAGCAGAACCTGATGTGCGCGCGTAATGAAGACTTGTGCCAGCTCGAYGAACCGCTCGTTGATGGTGATGAAGTAGCGTTTTTCCCCACCGTTACCGGAGGCTGATCCATGGCGATTCGCGTGCAGTCCACGGCGTTCGACCCTGGCGCTGAAGTCAATGCGATGCACGCAGCGAATGTCGGCGTCGGTGCGGTGGTGAGTTTTGTCGGTTATGTTCGCGACTTCAACGATGGACTCGATGTGGCCGGGATGTTTCTTGAACACTACCCGGGCATGACCGAAAAGGCCCTCGGCAAGATTGCCGTCGAGGCCGAGCAACGCTGGCCGCTGCTCAAACTGGAAGTGCTGCATCGCATCGGCGCATTGGAGCCGGGCGAACCGATCGTCTTCGTCGGTGCGGCAAGTGCCCATCGCCAGGCAGCATTCGACGCCTGTGCCTTTGTCATGGACTACCTGAAAACCCGTGCACCGTTCTGGAAAAAAGAAAACACCAGCGACGGCCCGCGTTGGGTGGAAGGGCGCGAC
>NZ_JBFTLU010000390.1:0-4450 GCF_056396605.1 Pseudomonas sp. 05T35 | reverse complement strand
CAGTTATTGCGCTGGCCTTTTTCATAAGGTTCAACAAAGTAAGTGCTGTCTTCGCATTGTCCGCAGCGCTAGGCGGGGTTTCTGTTATTGTTGCAAATACTTTCTCGCCTGACGGTCAGCTAACAAGGCATTTGCTTTCTTTGCTGTTAGTCATGTTTGCGCCTGGTTTTCTTTTTTTAGGAAGATTTCTTGCGGGGCGTGAGGGGGTCGATAGAATTATTTTTTGGTTGTCAGTTTTCTCAACTATATTTGTAGTCGTGATTGCTGCGCGTATTTTTATATTGGGTGAGGCTGTTCGTATTTATTTGGGGCCTCTTGGCTACTCTGCAATGAATGCTGAGTTTTTGGGTGTTCCTGTTTTTGCATCATTTGGCGTGTTAAGTCTCGCTCACCTGATTTGTCTTCAGGCTATTATTATGTGTGGGTCAATAATAAGTACCCGTTCGAATGTCTATGTTCGCTGCTGTTTTGTTGTTGGGCTGGTTTGCTCTTCATTCCTGATTATTGGGAGCGACTCAAGAAGTGCTCAAGTGTTGCTTGTTTGGATTTTGGTCACAGCTATTTTGTACGCCATTCGGAATCCTTCTTCTTGGAAGTTGGTAGGCTTGGTGGTGGCGTCTATCCTGCTCTCGGGGGTTATTACTTATGCTCGTGGCATGAATGAGAATCGAATGCTCGATTCGATAGAAGCAATTACGTCTGAGCCGGTAGAGACTCATGTCGTTGTGGCTGGTGTTTCTTCTGAAGTGGTTGCTGAGCAGCAAACTGCTACGCATCGGGGTGGACATGCCTCTGATGACACAGTTCAGCGTTTGACGAGAAAGGCTGATGCATTTGCGACTGGACGCATTGAACTTGCTGTCGAAGGATTTAAAGAAGTCTTGAAGAGCCCGTTTGCCGGAAATGGATTCTCTGGATATGGTCGATATTCCGTGGGGGATCATTCTAGGTCATTGGCGGAAAATACTTCAACGCATATTTATTACTTAACGTTGCTTTGGAAGGGCGGGTTAATATTTTTTGCTCCCTTTATTGCTATGTTGGTAATTAACTTTAAAGAAGCGTGGTCCGCCCGCCCGCGCACGGATGGCTCACCAGAGTACTTTTTTGCTTGGGGCGCCGTTTTTATGGCATTTGGGCCAATGGCGTTGGCGTGGGATATTCTTATAGTGCCTAGTGCCGGGGCCTTGGCATTTTTCTTGTTTGGTATGCTTAGTGGCTACAAAAATTTTGTTGAAGTGCATGCCGCCAAACTATAGATAAAGAACATATGATTTGGTTAAAGCCCGCCGAGTGCGGGCTTTTTCATGTTTTAAAATTTGACCGTGCGGCGTAGAAAAGAGCGGGGCAAAGTTTTATCAGCCAATCATCAGCGGCGTCCAACGATGCTGAAGGATTCAAAGTTCGTTGTCCCCGGCATTTGTCGGGTAGTTAGATGCGCTTACCCATGCCCTGCCTCCTAAGAACCGGGTATGCACCTACTGCTGGCGTTACCCATTTCCACAGCCAGCAGGCTGGCGGTGATTGGCCCTACATACCGCAGGCTCAGCAAACCATTATCCAGCTCTTTGAACTGTCCATCCAAATAGAAGAAGTGTAACTGCCCCATGAAACCCACCTATCCAAAAATAGGTGGCGCATTCAGCGCGTGAGATCGGGTGTGAAATTAAATCATGCTGGTGTGGGGACCATTCGTGGCAGAGTTACTTCTTTTTTATTGCCTGATATCTACCGTCGTCCCGCCTTTACATTTTTATCGGTGAACGTAAGTGCGGCGAAATACACCCGCGTTGGCCGTTGTCGGTTACCACTGTGACGGTCTGCGGTTGAGTTTCATGACGGTACTGGACAGGTACTCATCACGTGGTGAGTCAAAGCTTGTCCGCGCTCCTGGATGGAGCAGCATCATCGATTTGTGAACCTCCAACGACTCCAGTATCTTCGGACATTCGATAATGTGATGATTCAACGTCACTAATTCATCGACACTCAGATGATCAATATTGATACACATCATGCCTCCAGTTCCAAGGGCGCAACACTTCATGCATTTTCAATGCACTATGCGTGCGGTGCAGTCGCTCCAGTAGGCGGCGTAGCCACGAATAGGGCTCCTGGCCGTTAGCTTTGTCGGTCTCGACCAGGCTGTAGATCTATGCACTGGCTGCGGCGCCCTTGGGCGTATTATTGAAGAGCCGGTTCTTGCGACTGAAAAGAGTGCATTCCTGCCTTTTTTCGTCATTTTGAATACGATGATTCATCCTTTGATTGCCGGAAAACTGTATTGCTGGTAAAGGCTTATGGGGTTCAAGCGCTTAAGTCGCAGGTGACTGAGGCTTTCTATCCACGTTTGTCGTTAATGGACGCCTTTGTTCGATGAGTCTCTGGTTGTCGTTGCCAGTTGTAGTTGGTATTTCCCTGGTCTTGACAGGCGCCCTGCGTCGTTATGCTCTGAGCCGCAGTCTGATGGACATCCCGAATGCTCGTAGCTCTCATTCGAGGCCTACTCCTCGCAGTGGTGGCGTAGCCATTGTTCTGAGTTTTCTGGCGGTACTGCCCGTTCTTGGCTGGTTTGGCGTTGCGAGCTGGGAGCTTGTCTGGGCGTTGCTGGGGGCGGGTGGCGGTATCRCGATAATCGGTTTTGTCGATGACCGTAGCCATATAGCTGTCCGCTGGCGCTTGCTTGGGCATTTTGCGGGAGCTGTCTGGGTACTCTGTTGGTTCAATGGAATGCCGGCGCTGAATATTTTCGGTATCTCGCTGAGTCTGGGGTGGCTGGGAAACGTATTAGCAGCGGTTTACCTGGTGTGGATGCTGAACCTGTACAACTTCATGGACGGAATTGATGGGATTGCCAGTATCGAAGCAGTGTCGGTTTGCCTTGGCGCATGCCTGGTTTACTGGCTTTGCGGATACGACTCCCTAATATGGGCTCCGTTGCTGCTGGCGATGTCAGTTTTGGGTTTTCTCTACTGGAATTTCCCCCCCGCGCGGATTTTTATGGGTGACGCAGGAAGTGGTTTTCTGGGCATGGTATTAGGCGTATTTTCGCTACAGGCCGCCTGGCACAGCACGAGTCTGTTTTGGGTGTGGTTGATTCTGATCGGGGTCTTCGTCGTGGATGCGACGTTCACATTAATAAGGCGGTTTTTGCAGGGTGCAAGGATCTATGAGGCGCACCGCAGTCACGCGTACCAGTGCGCATCACGTCAATTAGGTACGCATTCGATCGTCACGTTGGCGGTATTGACGATAAATGTACTTTGGCTATTGCCGATTGCTTTGTATGTTGAGTTGCTCGGTCTGGATGGCTTGATCGGCTTGGTTGTAGCGTATGTTCCCTTGGTGATTTTAGCGGTGTGGTTTCGTGCTGGAGAGTTGGAGAGTCACGTACAAAACTGATTTTTATCAAGGTGGTTTTGTTGTATAGATTACAAAAGGTAAACGACGGGATTATGGATAAAATACGAGCATATTTGTTGAGCCTTCCGCGTCGACACAAGCGCATTTTGCAAGTCATCACAGACTTCCTGCTGGTTTGGCTCGCCTTGTGGATGGCATTCGTCGTCCGCTTGGGCATCGACGAAATGAGAAATCCGTTTACCCAGCATTTCTGGTTGTTTCTAGCCGCTCCGGTTATTGCGATCCCTCTTTTTATTCGATTCGGGTTGTACCGGGCGGTGATGCGCTACTTCGGCAATGATGCCCTGATCGCGATTATCAAGGCTGTCAGCCTTTCGTCGCTGATTCTCGGGGTCGTGGTGTACTGGTACAGCAACCATCAGAACGTTGTCCCTCGCTCGATCATTTTTAACTACTGGTGGTTAAGCCTGATCATGGTGGGTGGGCTGCGCTTGGCCATGCGCCAGTATTTTCTGGGGGACTGGTTTACTGCGGCGCAGCACGTTCCCTTTACCAATCGCGACAATGGATTGCCCCGCGTTGCCATCTACGGTGCCGGTGCTGCCGGTAACCAGCTGGTTGCCGCCTTGCGCATGGGTCGAGTCATGCGCCCTGTAGCATTTATAGATGATGATAAGAGCATTGCCGATCGCGTGATTTCCGGCTTGCAGGTATACAAGCCCAAGCACATTCAACGCATGATCGAAGAGACCGGCGCTCAGGAAATCCTGCTGGCGGTTCCTTCGGCCAATCGCGGGCGTCGCCGCGAGATTCTGGGCTTTCTGGAAGGTTTTCCGTTGCATGTTCGAAGCGTGCCCGGTTTCATGGACCTGGCCAGCGGCCGGGTCAAGGTGGATGACATTCAGGAGGTCGACATCGCGGACCTGCTTGGCCGCGATGCGGTGCCGGCGCAGGGCGATTTGCTCGAGCATTGCATCAAGGATCAGTCGGTTCTGGTCACCGGAGCGGGTGGCTCTATCGGTTCCGAGCTTTGTCGCCAGATTCTCGCGTTGAAGCCGACCACGCTGCTGTTGTTCGAACACAGTGA
>NZ_JBFTLU010000389.1:0-4882 GCF_056396605.1 Pseudomonas sp. 05T35 | reverse complement strand
GCCTGGAGGGAATGCTCCACGCCAAACGCAAGACCTGGGAGGCCATCGAAGAAATGGCTCGCCGGACAAAGCCCGGCATGCTGGAGTCCGAAGCCCTGCAGATGGGGCTTGAAGTACTGACCGAGCTGGGTATGGACCGCATCTGGCATCCGACCAAGATCCGCTTCGGCGAGAACACCCTGAAAACCTTCAAGCAGCCTTCGAGCGGCGATCCGGTGCTGGGTGAAAACGATATTTTCTTCATTGACCTGGGTGTTGTATGGGATCGCCACGAAGGTGATTGTGGCGCCACGTTCACCACCGGCAACGACGCTGAAATGCAGGCCTGTGCAGCGGCCGCGAAAACTCTGTTCGATCAGGTCCACGACTACTGGCGAACCCACCAGGTCGCCGGCCCCGAACTGTATCGCTACGCAGAAGAACAAGCATCAGGTACTCCTCGCCAGAAGGCTTTACGACTGCTTCGCAATCGAGCGGGAGCAAGCTCCCTCGCCACGGGTTATGTGACCAATCCCTGAACCCCCGAAACAAAAACGGCAGCCTTGATGGGCTGCCGTTTTTGTTATGCGCTACCGGTCAATCAGGCTATACGCGCCAACATGTCCTTGGCTTCGCTCTTCTGACCGTCATTACCCTCACTGAGCACTTCACCGAGGATGTCCCGCGCGCCGTCGTTGTCACCCATGTCGATGTAAGCCTGCGCCAGGTCCAGCTTGGTCGCGACTTCGTCAGTGCCCGAGAGGAAATCGAAATCGGGCTCACCCATTTCCATCTCCATCCCCGCCGCCGCATCTTCAGCGGTGAAGCTTGGCTCGGCGATAGGCGGATGCTCCAGGCTACCGGACAAACGCTCCAGCTCGGCATTGACGTCGTCCAGCTCGGACATGAAATCGTCCGGCTCAGGCTTGGCGTGAGCGTCGGCCTCATCCGCCAGCGACAGATCGAAATCGGCCGGCAACTCCAGATCATCAAGCGCCGCTTCAGTGACTGCAGGCGACTCTACCGCTGGCAGGTCTTTCAGATCGTCGTCGAGATTGAGCAGGAACTCGTCGTCGGCCAGGGTCGAATCCGCTACGTCGCCGCCCAGATCAAGGTCGAAATCCGACAGATCATCCAGGCTGTCCTTGGCTTCGGTCTGCTGTTGCAGAACAGATTCGAAGCTCAGTTCGTCATCGAGCGGAAAAGCGTCCAGATCCAGCGCCGGCTCTGGCGTAACGACCGCTGGCGATGCTGCTTCCAGATCATCCAGACTCAGGTCGAAAGCACTATCGAAGTCATCATCGGCCGGTGCAGCTTCAGGTTCCGGCGCCTTGGGCTCCTCGTGCAGCAGGTCCTTGACGTACTGCGCATCCAGCTCGGCGGCAACCGCTGCGGCGGCGATGCCGCCAACAGCTGCCACGGCAACCATCGCCGGAAAGCGGCTTTTCAGCTGTTCAACGTCAGCATGATTTTTGCCATTGGCAACCAGCTGACGCTCTTGCGCCACGAACGCACTGCGATCGCCTTGCTGGCCGTAGACTTCCATCAGCTTCAAGCGAAGGTCGCTGCGTTGCGGCTCTTGCTTGATACCGTCTTCAAGCAGGCTGGCTGCCTGATTCAAACGCCCGGCATTGATGTGCGACTGGGCTTGCGCCAGAACATCGTCCGAGCGTTCGGCGGCCGGCGCGACCAATGGCGCAGCAATCGGCGGTGTCACGACCACCGGCGCCACAACTGGAGCAGGAGCAGGAGCTGGAGGCGTTGCAAGCTTGACGACTGGCGCCGGCACTTCGAGGCCTTCGAAGCTGCTTTCCGGCAGATCGAGGTCTTGCGTCAAGTCCGACTCTTCAGCCAGCGCCTTCGCCATGCGCTTGTGCTTCTCGGCTTCCTGTTGAGCCTTGCGCCGACGCGCCAGCAACAACAGCAGCAACAGCACCACCACCGCACCGCCACCCACCAGCCCCAGGAGTATCGGATTGGTCAGCAGTTCGTTGTACTTTTGCTCGTCACTCACTGCCGGGGCCGCCTGAACCGGCGCCTCGGCAGGCACTGCGGCCGGCGTTACATCCGGGGCTACCGCGGCTGCAGGCACCGTCGCTGGCTGGGCAACCAGATCAGCCGAGATCGGCGCCGAAGGTTGAGCAGCAGAATTTTCCCCTGCGCCTTCTGCTTGCATCTTGGCCAGTTGATTATTTTTCAGCTCGATCAAGCGCTGGAGCTTGTCCATCTGACTCTGCAAGTCAGTTATGCGGCTTTTCAGCTCGGCATTGTCACGACGAGTCGTATCGAGGCCTTCCTGGGCTACTGCCAGCTTGTTGCCGATGGCCTTGCTATCGCCCGCTGCACCTTTGCCGCCTTTCTTGCCGGATTCGGCCGAGACCAGACTCAAGCGGTCCTTGGCAGTCCCCTGCGGCGCGACCACATCATGCCCGCGCTTGGTGGCATCAAGCTGTTGCGCCTGCACCCGGTGAACCGAGCGACGCCCCTGACGCCAGGCCGTGTTCTGCGCGGCGACTTCGGCAATGGCTTTAGGCTGCGGCAAGCTGGTGCTTTGCGTGGCGTCCGGCAGGCGCAAGACCTGACCGGTTTTCAATCGGTTGATGTTGCCATCGATAAAGGCGTCCGGATTCAGCGCCTGAATCGCCAGCATGGTTTGCTGGATCGAGCCGCCATTACGCGCTTTCGCGGCGATTTCCCACAAGGTGTCGCGCGGTGTCGTGACGTGCTGCGCAGGCCTGCTCGCGCCAGTCACGGGTGCGTTGACTGCTGGCGCTTGAGCCGGCGCGGGTTGCGCGGCAGCGTCAGCCGTCTGCGGCGAGAATTTGGACGGATCGAGCAGCACGCTGTAGTCGCGCAGCAGTCGGCCGCTTGGCCACATCACCTGAACCAGGAATTTCACCATCGGCTCGGAGAGTGGCTTGCTTGAAGTCACCCGCAGGATGCTTTTACCGCTGGCATTGAGCACTGGCGTGAACGTCAGGTCATTGAGGAACGCCTGACGATCAACCCCGGCCTTGGCGAAATCGTCGGCCGACGCCAGGCTCGGCACCACTTCGGCAGCGGTGAGGTCCTTGACGTCGAGCAACTCGATTTCTGCTACCAGGGGCTGGTTCAGGGTCGACTTCAGGGTCAATTCCCCAAGCCCGAGGGCATGCGCCATACCGGAGGACAGCGCCGAGGCGGCCGCTATTGCTAACACCAGTTTGCGAACTTGAACCATAGCCTCATCCTTTGTTGAACTTTCCTCGGCAAGCGAGAAGGTGTTGATACCGCTGCCGTAAGGCATTGCGCGCAGCCTCGAAGAGTCTCTGCGCGCGCTTATTTCACTGATGCCCTTGGAAGCCCCTGATGGCGGCTCGCCTCCAGCATTCAGGCCTTGCGGCCTGTACGACTAGAATCTATTTGCAAATTGTTGCCAAGTATCTTTTACACAAGGTCTTTTATCAACAACTCAGCCACCTGCACCGCGTTGAGTGCAGCGCCTTTGCGTACGTTATCTGACGTCAGCCACACGTTAAGTTCCGCCGGATCGTCGATACCACTGCGAACCCGACCAACGTAGACCACATCCTGCCCTACCGCATCACCTACCGGCGTCGGGTAATCGCCCGCCTCGACCAGCTCGACACCCGGCGCCGCCTCAAGCGCAGCATTCACCGCCGCCAGGTCGACAGCCTTGGCTGACTGCAAGGTCACGCTAAAGCTATCGCCGAAAAACACCGGGGCTTGAATGCAAGTGACAGAAATCTTTAATAAAGGCTGTGCCATGACCTCGCGCAGCTCTCGAACCAGGCGTTTTTCCAGCAGCGTATGGCCCTGGGCATCCGGCGTGCCGACTTGTGCCAGCAGGTTGAAGGCCATTTGCCGATCAAAGAAACGCGGCTCCAGCGGACGAACATTCAGCAGTTCTGCCGTCTGCCGGGCCAGCTCGCTGACTGCTTCGCGGCCTTGGGCGGAAACGGCCAGGCTGGCAGTGACGGTCACTCGCTGCAGGTCGAGCAATTCGCGCAATGGTGCCAACACCACGGCCAGGGTGGTGGCCGATGCACTTGGGCTGCTCACCTGAAACGGCTTTTTCAAACCGGCTAGCACTTGGCTATTAGCTTCCGGCACCACCTGCGGTGCTTGCTCGGCTGGCAAGGCGCMGGACAAATCGATCAGCGCGCAACCGGCGGCCGTGGCACGCGGCGCAAAGCTCAGGGTGACTGCTGGGCCGGCGGCGAAGAACACCAGCTGGACCTTGCTGAAATCAAATTCGTCGACTTCCCGCACCCGTACGTTCTTGCCGCGAAACGGCACCGAATGCCCTGCCGATTCACTGCTGGCCAGCAGGTGCAGGTTAGCCACCGGGAAGTCGCGCTCTTCAAGAATCTGGACGAGTGTTTCGCCGACAGTACCGGTGGCGCCGACGACGGMGATATCAAAGGACTGGCTCATGGATCTACCTCAGGCGAAACGGGGGGAGCGGCACTTTACCGGGTGACTGGCATGCAGGCAATTCTGCAGAGGATTTGCGGTGTCAGCGCCGACGCCATCGCGAGCAGGCTCGCTCCCACATTGACCGCGCGCACAATGTGGGAGCGAGCCTGCTCGCGATAGCGGCCTGTCAGGCACCCGATTAACCTCAGACCATCCAATCGAGTAGGAGGCGGCTTCACAACCGCCGTCCTCTCACACCACCGTACGTACGGTTCCGTATACGGCGGTTCAGGTTATGCGATTAAGCCGGTTTATCGTATCCAGTATTGAGACCAGCCCGAGTCGATCCCATAGTTTCTTCGGTAGCGCCTGATTCATATGTGACGCTCCCGAGTTCCACCATGGGCCTCGGCCATTGACCGCCGATTTCCACGCCCGCGCCTCGTCGATTCCCAGACGTATCAGGTTGCGCGCCCTCGTAGAG
>NZ_JBFTLU010000388.1:0-4455 GCF_056396605.1 Pseudomonas sp. 05T35 | reverse complement strand
GCAGAGAGGCGCCTACATTAAGGAACCCCTGAAAAAGACTTACCGTTTCTGGTGAAATACGCCGATCCCGTTGCACGAGTTTCCCATGAAGCAGATGACAGCGATCCGGGCATGGGGAGGCATTGTACGAAAGCACTACCTACACCTTCCGTCGGTTGGCAAACACGATAAATCCAAACAAGGCGGAAGAAAATAACCATGCTGCCGCAGGAAGCGGTACCGCACTCCGTTGATTGATATAAGAATTGGCTGTCCCAGCCAGACCTATACCCTGGACATGCCGACCAACCCTGAACTGACCATTGGCAAGCGCCGCAATTAAACTGTTGAATGAAGAAGTATTGGCGCACGGCCCAAGGAAGCTGAACCACTCGCCGAGAGTGTTGACCCTATTGTTAAGCACGCCCTGAGTAGCAATGCTCTGCGTGTCAGAATTACCGGAGAGGTCGGTGTGAAAGCCAATGGCGTTGCCACCTGGAAGAGACAAAGGCACGTCAATGCTGTTTCTGAAAATAAACCGCGCGCCACCCGCGTGCTCTTCGATCAGCATGCCTGATTGAGGCCCTAAGTCCTCGCCAGAGTTGCTCATGCAACTAGATTTATAGACCAAACTGGCCGCCTGAGCACTAGAAACAGTCGCAGCATTCAGGAGCATTAATAACAAAACGGAATTAATAAAAAGTGTCGGGTGCATAACATCGCCTCCCTGAGCAGAGGAGTATTCTTTTGTCGGACGAAGGAATCTTTATCTACTAAAATTGAGCATAGTAGGCACATGGCTGCTACGTCAATCGTACGTCGCCACAATAAATATAAATAGAAAGTCAGTGTAATTTCGTCAAGATAACGTCACAACAAACACGTCAGTCGTCAATCAAGCGGACTCTATTTGACCCAAGGCGCGTTGCTGATACCCAAATTGGCGTTTGATCACTCGGAATGGGGGCTGGACCTTGAGACGGGGAGCGTGGTTCAGATCAAGTCTTCATGAAGGGAATAGGTCTAGAGTGCGCTCAACCTCATCGGGGTCGATTGTAAAGCCATCGCCCTCTGGCGTTCCAACCACAAAGCCAAAATTCTGATGATCGCGATCCGTTAGGTACTTGTAATAACAGATGAAGCGATTCGGGGGCTGCAGAGCCAGCAGTGAGCCACCAGGCTGAAGTACATTGACACCATGTACGAGATGACTCCCCTCGACCCCCACCACGGTTTTTGCTCCAGCGCAGGTCGCTACGATGGTTGGAACATCGGTTTTCGAAGGGTCGATAATGCGAAAACCTCTGCGGTTATGCAGACGTTCAGCGAGTTCCATTTCATTGTGTAACAGTCGCAATTCACCGTTGCCGCCTCGCAGAATGAATACTCCGGGGTGAGAGCTGTACCTTACGTGTGACAGTAGTTTTTCACCCATCGCGCGAAAGCGTAAATGCCTATTTCGATTTTGACTTAGATCATCGAATATCACGAGCTCATGAAAAAACGCATTGCGCAAACGAACCGGTGTTATGCCAAGCCAGTCCTCATATTCGGGAGCCTGGGGAAATAGAGGAGACCCGGTGGATGGCGCAGTCGTCACCGGAACTCCTTCGTCGCATGCTAATGGGTAAGTGACACAGTCTTCCATCAGCCAGGAGCCAAACCATTGGTTTCCACCTGCTGTGCAGTAAATCGCCCCGCGCTCCATCTCGGTTTCCACGGAGATCTTTGGAAGCCAGCCAGATCTGGGAGATAAGCAGGATTTTGCGTTGCCCTTGTAGAGTGTTCCATCTATCAGCCAGACATCTTTAAGCAGGTGGCCCCGTGTTGGACCATGATCAACGCTGCCGATTCCTTCCATTGTACGACGGGGGTGTTCGTAAGGAAAAAAGCGTTCTTCCTCCCATCCTGTCACACGTTCGAGTTGATTGGGCAGGAAAAAAGCCGGTGGAGAAATTGATGTTTCGCCAGGCGCAATAGTCCAGCTTTTCACCGCTGCACTTTGCGGGATCTCCGCCGGCTTTCGCATAATCCGCGCTCTTACAATATGCCGATATGCAGCAAGGTTCCATGTTGTCCGGTGGCTGCTCGTTAACACGCGTAATTCCGACATATCATCTTCACTCTAATCCGCCTTACAAAAAAACAGTAAATGGCGCAAGCGCCTGAACTGCATTTTTTAACATCAGAACGCTGCTCAGGTAGATATGATCCTCTCCACAATGGGCGGGGACTTCAAATGAGCATAACGACTACGTAACCTGTCGAGAAGAAATTCGCTTGGGCTCTTGGCACAGTAGAGATAAATTTTGTATAGCCCGCCAAACCCCATGTTAATATAACGAGTCGCCACTTCCTCATCGTTTTGCCCGTCCGGCAAGCCAAGATGAAGTGTCAGTTTTTTTTCCTCGACAGCAAATAACGGTGTATGCCAAAGGAGTTGGGCTGCACCCACCTTGGGTAGTCGGACAAACATATAAGCGTGGTTACCCAGCGTATCAATATCACCGCCACGTCTTCTTTTCCATTCGAGAAGTCCGTCGTCGGGACGGGCCAGGCAAGTACCGATGTCATAATAGTCAAAGCCATTGTTTATTGCCCACTCAAGCTCCATGAATGTAGTGATCGAGTTGACTTCATTCAGCCTTTTGGCATCTGAAAAAACTGCCTCAGGATAGCCGGCACGTATCATGCTCCAGTAACGCTTTCCGGCCCGGGTAATTACGCACGCAAGTTGGCATGCAACAATTTCGTCTTCCAACAGTATTAGATCGAGCCGGCCGAAAGTCTTTGCTATCCTTAAAACTTCATGTGTGGCAATGTGCGAGGCGGCAGTGCCATGCCTTGCGATGGCATAGGGTTGAAGCATTTCCCTGTCGGCTCTTTCAATTTCGTCGTCCGTCAGCGCCTGCCTCATTCGGTAGCGCGACTGGTTCTTGCGTATGTTTCGACGTAACTTACTATCGTACCCCGCCGTGATATCGTCAATGGAGCGACCCAGCGGCACGATAGCACTCAGAAAGTGAGGCACATACAACGCGCCCAAAGTTGGCATTTCACTGACCAGAACCGTACGGTTCGATTTATCCGATTCCGATTTGCTGTCGGCCACAGGAGACTCCACCCCCAGGAGAACCTTGGCCATCTCCCGCTGTGCTCTCCTTCCCACATAGAGGATGTCGTAAGGACTGTCGTTGCGCAGTTTGAATCTGACAATCTCCCAGCGCCAGAAACAGGCTCGCCCAAGTATGTCTCGCAGCCAGGCTGCAGTTTTCCTTAGCTCAAATCGTATTGAGGGGGATATGAGTTTTCGGATCGGTACCGCTAAATACGCTTTCATTTTCGGCACTCTTTTTAACTTGCCTTCAGACTGGCTAATAGGCTCGCTTGCCGGTGAAGGCAAACAGCGTTCGCAGAAGAATGACGAAATCGAGCCAGAGCGACCAGTTGTTGATGTACTCAATGTCAGACTCAACACGCTGAATCATCTGCTCTATATCTCTCGTTTCACCGCGAAAGCCACGCACCTGAGCCAGGCCTGTGATGCCAGGCTTGATATTGTGACGCGCAAAGTAGTCTGCGATGCCAGGCGAGTACTGCGCATCATGCTGAATGGCATGCGGGCGAGGCCCCACCAGGGACATTTCCCCCATCAAAACGTTGAACAACTGTGGTAGTTCATCCAGGCTAGTTCGCCGAATAAAGGCTCCAACCCTGGTCATGCGCGGATCATTCTTTTCTGCCTGCTTGACGATGCCGTCTTTGGGCTGATGGACGACCATGCTTCTGAACTTCCAGATACGAAAAACTCCACTCCACCCCATGCGCTCCTGTCGAAAGAACACCGGTCCAGGGCTATCGACCTTGATGGCAATCGCTATAGCCACCAGCAATGGAGCCGCCAGAAGCAAGATGAGAAAAGCCAAGACTTTGTCCTCAAGATTCTTCAGAAACAGACGCATCCCCATCAGCGGAGTTTCAGACAACGTCAGCACGGGAATACCGGCAATTTCACGAACGCTGTGATTGATCAAACGCAGTGAAAAAATGTCAGGCACCCAATTAATAGCAATGTGCTTATCAAGCAGCTTTAAGTAAACATCCTTAATGACCTCCGAGCCATCCAGCGGTGTAACGAAATATACGGTACGAATGGAATGTCGCACGATTAACTTATCAAGGTCGGAGATATTACCCAGTATCGACAAACGTTGCGTGCTTTCTGAGCCCTCCTTCCCTCGAACATCACGCGACCCAATCAACACACAACCGACCACCCGTTCACCCAGCCAGGGATTATTGCTTATTTTCTGGTGAAGGAAGCTGGCCAGCTCCCCCGAGCCAATAATAAGAGCGGCTTCCAATTGATTCGGGTGGGTCAAGCGTTTCTTCTGCATTTCGAGTGTCGCCAGGTGCAAAAGCAACTGAGCGAAATATCCAATAATAAATAACTGCGCAACCAATAAGCGCGAGTAC
>NZ_JBFTLU010000387.1:0-4460 GCF_056396605.1 Pseudomonas sp. 05T35 | reverse complement strand
TCTATCCACTGCAGGTGGTGCGCTTGGCTCGCCGGGGCGATAGATCAGCGCGCGAAAACTGGCTGCAGGCCTTCTTTCTGGTGCTGAGCAAATTTCCCGAGATGCTCGGGCAAGTCAAGTTTCTGTTGCACAGATTGGGTGCCGGCAAGACGGCGTTGATCGAATACAAGTGAGACGGCTATGAATGATTGGCTGATACTAAAAAGCGTGTTTTCTTTACATGCAGGGTATTCCTTCAGGGCATTGAAAAATAAGCTTGTATTACTGATTTTAGTTGGAAAAAACTGGTCCGAGCTAAAGTTGTTTTTGTGGCGTATGTCGAATGCCCTGGGCAAGGCCGGTTTTGAGAAGTTGGGAGGTGATTGTGTGGGTGTTGTTCATTGGCCGTACATCAGTAGTTGCTGGAGATCTCAGGAGAGACTTAGTGTGTTGGCCTCGCATTACGAAGTCGTCACAAAACGCTGTCCGCAGCTATTGCTTCTGGGACGAAATGACCGCTTGATGTTGAGTGACTTGTCGGAGTGCTCTGTGGGTTGTTCCTTGGTTCTGGATCGTCCGGTATGGTTTATGCGTGAAGGGGAGTTGGTGCTGAATTTGTTTCAGGGTGATTTGCGTATTGCATCAATAGCGTTCACCTTGTGTCGCACGGAAGTTGAGTTATGTGTTTTTATCGGTGCCGTTCAAGGGATACACAAAGGCGTAGAGAGTGACAGGTCTTTGGAAATTTATAGAACACTGACAAAAGATTTTGAAGGCCTTCGCCCAAGAAGTCTTCTGATCGAAGCCATTAAGTATATTGCAAGCAGTGTTGGTGTTGAAAAGATTTATGCGATAGGGGATGGATATCGTCATCATCGTCATCCGTATTTTGGCGCTGAAAAAGCTCAAGACCTGGCGGCTAATTATGATGTCATATGGTTGGAGCATGGAGCGATTCCGTCAGAGCGCGAAGACTTTTTTGAAATTCCCATGGTGTTGTCCAAAAAAGCACTTGATTGTATTCCTTCAAAAAAACGTGCCATGTACCGCAGGCGTTATGAACTTCTAGATGATATTTTTACAAGGATAGATAGTGTGTTGGTAGGCGGCTATGTAACTAACGCAAGCGCTCATTAGGTCGATATTTTACTGTGGGGTCTKATGAAATTGCAGCGGTTGCTCTTAGTCAGTTAGTGGGCGACACTGTTTTAATTATTGGTCTCTAAGTGTATATAAGGTACCGGAGCAAAAATTCCAGGTGGAGTATTGCTCGGAGAAAATGCAAGGATCGGAATAAACGCCGTGATGCTTGTTGACGTTCTTGATAATTGTACTACTGTAAAAGTACCTGTAGTAATAGTTCACTGCTACGACATCTAAGCTGGTTCCTATGCGTATCGCTTATTTGATCAATCAATACCCCAAGGTCAGCCATAGCTTCATTCGTCGCGAGATTTTGGCGTTAGAGCGCCAGGGCTTTGTGGTGCAGCGCATTGCTCTGCGTGGTTGGGATGCCGAGTTGGTGGATGCCGAGGACGTGTCCGAGCGCAGTAAAACTTCCTATGTGCTGCAGGGCGGAGTCAAAGAGCTGTTAGTGCCTGTGCTGCAGGTACTGCGCGCCCAGCCGCGACGCTTTTTTTCGGCGTTGTGGCTGGCGCTACGTATGGGCCGGCATGCCGATCGGCCCTGGCCGTATCATTTGGTCTATTTGTCCGAGGCATGCCGCCTGCTGTTTTGGTTGCAGGCGTTCGGCGCCGAGCATGTGCATGCGCATTTCGGCACTAAYTCAACCGAGGTGGCGATGCTGGCCAATGCTCTCGGCGGGCCAGCGTACAGTTTTACGGTGCACGGCCCGGAAGAGTTCGACAAACCGCAGTTTATTCATTTGGGCGAGAAAGTCCGGCGCGCGGCTTTTGTCGCGGCTATCAGCTCTTATGGGCGCAGCCAGCTGTTTCGCTGGGTAGCTCATGCGCACTGGGCAAGAGTAAAGGTGGTGCATTGTGGTCTGGAGCGTGCGTTTCACGATGTACCTGCAGTTGCCGTGCCGTCCGTACCGCGGTTGGTCTGCGTGGGTCGCTTGTGTGAGCAAAAGGGCCAACTGTTGTTGCTTGAGGCCGCCCGTATCCTGGCAGCGCAAGACGTGGTGTTCGAGATAGTACTGGCCGGCGATGGGGAAATACGTGCGCAAATCGAAGCCCTGATTGCACTGCATGGCTTGCAAGCGCAGGTGCGAATCACTGGCTGGATTAGCAGTGAGCAGGTGCGGGCGGAAATTCTTGCGGCGCGGGCCTTGGTGTTGCCGAGCTTCGCCGAGGGCTTGCCGGTGGTAATCATGGAGGCCATGGCCTTGCGCCGGCCAGTACTGACGACCTATGTGGCGGGCATTCCCGAGTTARTGCGCCAAGGTGAGAACGGTTGGTTGTTTCCCGCTGGAGCTGTGGATGAGTTGGTGGCGGTGCTGGCGGACTGCCTGGCGCAACCCGTCGAGGTGTTGCAGCGGATGGGCGAGGCGGCTTATCAGAGAGTGCTGGAGCGACACGATATCGATACCGAAGCGGTCAAGTTGGCTAATTTGTTTAGGGCGCAAGCATGATCACCTTACTTGATTGGCTGTTCAGCACACTGCTGGTGCTCATGGTCCTGCCGGTGTTGGTGCTGTTTTTGCAGGTGCTGTTGGCCTGCCTGCCTGTGCGGTTGCGCTCGTCGGCGCAAAGATCGCGGCTGCGGGTGGCGGTGTTGGTACCGGCATACAACGAATCCTCGATGATCGTCGCGACGTTAAATACCATTCGGCCGCAGTTGCTAGAGGGCGATCGCTTATTGGTGGTGGCGGACAACTGTTCTGACGACACGGCCGCGTTGGCCCGCACGGCGGGAGCCGAGGTGGTGGAGCGCAGCAATGATCAGCAGTGTGGCAAGGGGTATGCGCTGGACTTTGGGGTGCGTCATTTAGCGAGCGATGCGCCGGACGTCATGATCGTTGTCGATGCCGATTGCCAGGTGGGTGAGGGCTCTATTGAGCGTTTGGCAATGTGTTGCATCGACTCTGGGCGGCCAACGCAGGCACTTTATTTAATGCGTGCTCCAGCAGGTTCCGGGCTAAAAGTGCGGTTTGTCGAGTTTGCCTGGCGTGTGAAGAATCTGGTGCGGCCGCAAGGTTGGGCTTGGCTTGGTTTGCCCTGTCAGTTAATGGGTGCGGGAATGGCTTTCGTCTGGCGGGATCTGGCTTTGATTGATTTAGCCAGTAGCCACATCGTCGAAGATTTGAAGATGGGCTTCGATTTCTGCCGCAGTGGCAAGCCACCTCTGTTTTGCCCCGATGCCCTGGTGACCAGCTATTTTCCGCGCAGTGATGAAGGCTTAAGTATCCAGCGTACGCGCTGGGAGCATGGTCATCTCGGGGTAATCCTTGGTGATGCGCCAAAGTTGTTTGTAGAGTCGATCAGCYGGCGTAACTGGAACCTCCTGGCAATGACGCTGGATTTATTGGTCCCTCCGTTGGCCTTGTTGACGTTAGTGCTGGGGGCTGTTTTTAGTCTGTCATGGTTGGTGTTTATGCTGTATGGAGCTTTGGCTCCAGCATTAATCGCTTCTGCCGGGGTGGCACTATTGAATGTGACTATTTTGCTGGCATGGAGCCAATTTGGGCGCGAGATCATATCTTTTTCAGCCTTGTTGTATGCGCCGTTCTACGTGGTGAAAAAAATACCCCTGTATCTAGGCTTTTTGCTTAAGCGCCAAGTTGAGTGGGTGCGTTCGAAGCGAGATGACAATTAATGTGCGCTTTTGCTTGGCAGCACAACTGGCAAACGATTATCCAGAAACTCAGGGTGGTCAGTGATCTCGATGATGAGCAAGGATTGATTGATGCTTTATCCAAGCCTGAGGCGGCGACAGTACTTGGATTCGTCAATGCCTTTGCCATGAACCTGGTGGCGGGCAACACCGATTACTATAACGCGCTGTCCGCTGCTGACGTGTTACTACGAGATGGCTCCGGCATGGCTATCCTGTTTCGCCGACTCGGCTTGGTGCCGGGGCTAAATATGAATGGCACGGATTTTATCCCCAAATTACTGGCCGCGTTCAAGGGCCGTCGGGTGGCTTTTTGGGGCACTGCAGAGCCCTTTCTAGCGAATGCGGTACAGCGTAGCGAAGCGGTATTTGCGGTCAATGTAGTTTCTGCTCACCATGGTTTTGCTGAGGTGGATGCCTACATCGACCTTGCCCGGCAACTGCAGCCAGAATTGGTTGTGCTGGGCATGGGCATGCCCAGGCAAGAAGCCGTTGCTGCCAGGCTGGCTGCCAGCGGCGTGCCATGCCTGATAGTGTGCGGCGGGGCGATCCTGGATTTTCTCGGTGGCAAGGTTGTTCGGGCTCCGCAATGGGTGCGTCGTCTCGGTTGTGAGTGGGTATTCAGGCTGATGATTGAGCCAAAGCGGTTATTCAGTCGCTATGTGGTTGGTAATCCACTGTTCTTG
>NZ_JBFTLU010000386.1:0-4836 GCF_056396605.1 Pseudomonas sp. 05T35 | reverse complement strand
ATGAAGGACGTTGCCCTGTAGCGCATTGCGCTAAAAACACCGGGCTGTGATGATTTGGCGGTTGTCCGCAGCGTTCCAGTCACGCTAATGTCGCCTGACCCAGGCGCAGGAAGACGATGCGCGCAGGGATGCACACTCATTGTTTGATCGAGGATGGAAATGGAATCCGCAGAAATCCTGGTACTACAGGCCAGCTATACCAACCCGATACATGCCGAAGCGATCAGTCTGGTTCTGAATCAATACGCTGAAGACCCGATGGGCGGTGGCACGCCGTTATCGGCCGATGTCTTGCAGCAGTTGCCCGGCGAGCTGGCCAAGCGACCCCATGCATTCAGTGTCCTGGCGTTCGTTCACGGGGAGCCTGCCGGGCTGGTGAATTGCTTCGAAGGTTTCTCGACCTTTGCTTGCCGTCCACTGGTCAATGTCCATGACGTAATGGTGGTCGGAAAATTTCGCGGGCTGGGCCTGAGCCAGAAAATGCTGCAAAAGGTCGAGGATATTGCTCGTCAGCGCGGCTGCTGCAAAATCACTCTGGAAGTGCTGGAAGGCAACGCGGTTGCACAGGGTTCCTATAGCAAGTTCGGGTTTTCGGCGGGGATGTTCGATCCCGCTCATGGCCGGATGTTGTTCTGGATCAAGTCGCTTTAAACAAGAAGGGCGCCTCTGGGGGGGCGTGCACATCAATGCTGCGCAGAAAGCGGGGGGCTGGAACCAGCCCCCGAAGAGATTACGGCTTGATGGTTGAGGCGCTGACAGCCGCAGCCTTGGGTTTCATCAGGCTGAAGTCGATCAGCGCTTTCTGTTCGCGCTCATAAGGGTTGCCGATCAACAGCGGGCGCGGTTTGAAGCTGTCGCTGACCAGGCTCTTGCTGCGGTCCAGTTCATCGAAACTCAAGCCTGCAAGGTCTGCCCAGGTGTGGATCAGCTGCGAACTGCTGTAAGGCCGTTGCAGGTCCGCGGCAAAGCTCCAGTCGTGGGTTTCTCGCCATTTCGGCGAAGCCCAGGCGATGAACGGAATCGTGTACATCGGCGCAGTCGGTTTAGCTTCGTTACGACCCAGCGTGGTGTGACCTGCGGAGTCGAAGACATCTTCGCCGTGGTCGGAGAGGTACAGCAGGAAGCCGTTTGGATCGGTCTTGGCGTAGTCCTTGATCAGGCTCGAGACCACGAAGTCGTTGTACAACACCGCATTGTCGTAGCTGTTGTAGGTCGGCAACTGGTCATCGCGGATACCGGCCGGTACACCCTGACGATCGTTGAATTTGTCGAACGTCGGCGGATAACGGTACTGGTAACTCATGTGCGTGCCGAGCAAGTGCACGACGATGAGCTTGCGCGGAGCGCTGTCGGCCAGGGCCTTGGCGAACGGTTCCAGCACATCGCCATCGTACTGGCGGGCGTTCTGATTGCGGTTGTTGTTCAGGTAGACCTGTTCATCAGCCTGCTCGGAGAACGTCGTGAGCATGGTGTTGCGCTTGGTCATGGTCTGCTGGTTGGTGATCCAGAAAGTCTTGTAGCCCGCCTGTTTCATCACGCTGACCAGTGATGGCGTCTTCAGGTACAGGTCCGGATTTTCTTCATCGGCAAAGGTCAGAACCTGTTGCAGCGCTTCGATGGTGTAAGGGCGCGGGGTAACGACGTTGTCGAAAACCGCCAGTTGATCCTTGAGCTTGTCGAGTTCCGGCGTGGTTTCACGCGGGTAGCCATACAGGCTCATGCGCTGACGGTTGGTCGATTCGCCAATCACCAGCACCAGGGTTGCGGGCTGGTTTGCCATCGCATCCTTGAAGTTGTGCAGCGGCGGGATCTGACTGGCGTTGTCGAGCATGCCTTGCATGCTGCCGAGCGTTTCACGGTAGCGACGATAGGCAACCATCATCTGCCACGGCACCGCTGGCTCGACTCGGGTTTCGAACTTTTCGAGGCCGCTGGCGAAGCTGCCGGTACGTGCCGTCTGCTTGATCAGCGGATAACCGATAATGGCGACCAGAATGGCAGTCGCAGCCAGCAGGGCTTTGCCACGAGACAGGTAAACCGGGCGCAGACGYGTCCACAGCAATACCGTGACGGCGGTGTGCGCCAGGAAGGCCAGGACCATCCACCAGGCGAAATACTGAGTCATGTACTCGCCAGCTTCCGACACGTTCGATTCGAACATGATGAAGATGACGCTTTGCGAGAATTCCTGCTGATAGATAAAGAAGTAACCCAGGCTCGCCATCGAGCAGGCCCAGAGCACGACACCGATCACCGCCGCCAGCAGGCGCGTACGCGCCGGGAACAGTAGCATCGGTGCCAGCCAGATGGCGCTCATGATGAAGGCCTGGCGGAAACCGGCGAAACCCGCGGTGTCGGACAAGAGGATGAGGAGTTGGGTGATGCCGGAGAAATACCAGAAGAACAGGAAAAGCCAGCCAAGTCCTACCCAATCGAAACCTTTCGCAGACGTATTGCTGCGTTTAAACATCGCCATTCAGCGTTCCATCCGATTAATTACTGCGGATACTGGAGCATTTCCAGACACCAACAATTGCACCGCTCACAAAGTGAGCGGCTATAACCGATGAATTATCATCAGGCAGATGTGAAAAAAATGTGAGTTTTGTTCAGCTAGCTGACAGCTTGAGTAGTGGCTGCTGTTCGATTTCAGCGCGTTACCGGCTGTGCAGGCAGTTGTGCCTGGGCAAGCAACAGGCGCAATTGCGCGACCTGGTCGAGCAGTTGATCGCGTTCGGCTTTGAGCTGGCGCAATTCGTCACGACGAATAGTGACGTAGAGGGTCTGTGGAGGCAGTGCGTTTACTACGGTGCCCATTGCTCACCTCGCAAATGGCGTGTCACATCTGTGGTTGGATTGCTCTGGAGCCACGGCCGAACCACTGTCGGCACCGATTCTGGTTTCTTTTTGTTATTTATGGAACTTTTTTATTTTTCACGGTCCCTGTGTCTTCGCCAACGTTTTGGACGTTATCCCTATAGCTCGGGCAAATCGTCCGGAAACTATGTTGCAGCGCTCTGGACTAACCTTAATCAGGTTCATTGCGCTATAACCTTGGCACACCTTTATTTGTAGTAAGGAGCATCAGCACATGCAACTGGGGATTATCGGACTGGGCCGCATGGGCGGCAACATTGCGCGGCGCCTGATGCTCAATGGGCACACCACTGTGGTCTATGACCGTAACACCGCGTTTGTCGACACCCTGAGTGAAGAGGGCGCCACTGGCGTTGCGGACTTGCCGGCACTGGTCGCGGCACTGGATAAACCCCGAGCGGTCTGGGTCATGCTGCCAGCAGGCGCGCCGACCGAAGAAACCATCGACACCCTGAGCCAGTTGCTGGACGCCGGCGATGTGATCATCGATGGTGGCAACACCTTCTATAAGGATGACATTCGCCGCGCGAAAACCCTGTCGGAAAAGGGCCTGAAGTACATCGATGTCGGCACCTCCGGCGGAGTCTGGGGGCTGGAGCGCGGTTACTGCATGATGATCGGTGGTGACGCTGACGTGGTTGATCGCCTCGACCCGCTGTTCGACGCACTGGCGCCAGGCCTGGGTGATATCCCGCGGACCAAGGACCGGGTGGCCGAAGATGATCGTGCCGAGCGTGGCTACATTCATGCTGGCCCAGCTGGTTCCGGGCACTTTGTGAAGATGATTCACAACGGCATCGAATACGGGATGATGCAGGCATTTGCCGAAGGCTTCGACATCCTCAAGACCAAAGCCTCGGAGAACCTGCCGGAAGATCAGCGCTTTGATCTGAACGTGGCCGATATTGCCGAAGTCTGGCGTCGTGGCAGCGTCGTCTCGTCCTGGTTGCTGGACCTGACGGCCGATGCCTTGGCCAGCGATCCGAAACTCGATGGCTACTCCGGTGCCGTGGCTGACAGCGGTGAAGGTCGCTGGACCATCGAAGCGGCCATGGAGCAATCGGTTCCAGTGCCGGTATTGTCCAACTCGCTGTTTGCCCGTTTCCGTTCGCGCCAGCAAAGCACTTATGGCGACAAGCTGCTGTCGGCCATGCGCTTCGGCTTTGGCGGCCATGTCGAGACGCCGAAAAAATGACCTCGATCCGCAAGAAATCCAAGGCACACCCCGCACCACCCACCACGCTGTTCCTGTTCGGATCTGGCCACTGCGCCGCGCTTTTTCAGTGAAGTGGTGCGTCGCCTGGGCTCGTCCGGGCTGCTGGAGGAGGGCGACGACGCCTTCCGCCGGGTCGTGGTCGAAAAACCCTTCGGCTCCGACCTGCACACCGCCGAAGCCTTGAACGCGTGCTTGCTCAAGGTCATGACGGAGAAACAGATTTACCGGATCGACCATTATCTGGGCAAGGAGACCGTACAGAACATATTGGTCAGCCGGTTCTCCAACAGCCTGTTTGAAGCGTTCTGGAACAACCATTACATCGACCACGTACAAATCACCGCGGCAGAAACCGTTGGCGTCGAAACCCGTGGCAGTTTTTATGAACACACGGGCGCACTGCGCGATATGGTGCCCAATCACCTGTTCCAGCTGCTGGCGATGGTCGCGATGGAACCGCCGGCGGCCTTCGGCGCCGACGCGGTGCGCGGTGAAAAGGCCAAGGTGGTGGGGGCGATTCGTCCCTGGTCTACTGAAGAGGCGCGGGCCAACTCGGTACGCGGTCAGTATGTCGCCGGTGAAATTGCCGGAAAGCCGTTGGCCGGTTACCGCGAAGAACCCAATGTCGCGCCAGACAGTACGACGGAAACCTTCGTTGCGCTCAAGGTGATGATCGACAACTGGCGTTGGGTCGGCGTGCCGTTCTACCTGCGCACCGGCAAGCGCATGAGCGTACGCGACAC
>NZ_JBFTLU010000385.1:0-10021 GCF_056396605.1 Pseudomonas sp. 05T35 | reverse complement strand
CTACGGAACCACCATTCCGGCGGAACACCTTCCAAGATTATTCGAGCGTTTCTACCGCGTTGATCCATCACGCGAGCGCTCGGCCCAGTCCAATGGCCTGGGGCTTTCGATCGTCGCCACGATCATGCAGTTGCACAGTGGCCGCTACAGCGTCACCAGCGAAAATGGCGTGACCTGTTTCGATCTGTTTTTTCCGATACGGGAGCAGTGAGAGCCAAAGCACGGGTGGATCAATGGATTGATTGGCAAGCGTCAGATCTCAACAAGTCGTGGAGTTATGCCTTCATGTCGCTGGTCCGGCATTCACCTGAACATCAGGACGGCCACGCATTGGCAGCCGCATGCAGCAACTGGTCGAGGCACATGGAGATCCTCAATCGACAGCTCGAATCAACCGGGGCCTACGTCAGCGGCGACGAGTTTTCTCTGGCAGACATACCGATCGGCCTATCGGTTAATCGGTGGTTTCAAACGCCGCTTGCTCATCCGGACTTTCCTGCCGTGAGCGACTATTACGAACGCTTGAGTCGTCGACCAGGCTATCGCCTGCATGGAAGAAACGGGACGCCATGATCTAAGTTTCGGGGGAGTTTGGTGTCCTGCATTGGGTCGATTACTGCCCTTGGCGACAGGCAGAAATCGGCCGACCGTGTTGAAAGGTCGGCTTCGGTTTCCACTAGTGTTTACACATCAGGCCATGCAGAACGCCGAACCTCAAGCCTGGCTCGGACGGAGTCATATGCGGGATACCAAATACCTTGAACGCCGCCAGCATGAGCACCAGGCCGCCGGGCAAGGCGCTCAGGCGATGGGTTGGCAAGCCCGCCAATTTGAGTCGTTTCACATGCCCCGCGTCCAGCAGACGCAATGACAAACGCAACAGACCGCCGTAGGTGATTCCGCTTTGGCCAGAGTCGTTCAATCCGTTGGCCTTGAGCACTTTGGCCAGCACCCTTGCGGTACCTGAAGAACCGATAGTCTGCTGCCAACCGAGTGCACGATAACGACGTGCAACTTTTTCAAACTGTAGAGTGGCCACCCGCTCAGCCTCGAGGAGCGCCTGAGCCGTGATACCGCCGCCCTGAAAGTAACGTGCGCCAAAGGTGCCGCTGCCGATGGCAATGCTCTCGGTCAACAGGGGGTGAGCACCCTGCCCCAGAATCAATTCAGTGGAGCCACCGCCGATGTCCACGACCAGTCGCATACTCTCAGTACCCGGTATCGTGTGGGCAACCCCGGCGTACACCAGTTGGGCTTCTTCATGCCCAGAGATGACGTCAATACGAAAACCCAAATGTCGCTCCGCACTGGACAGAAAAAGTTGAGCATTATCAGCTTCGCGGACGGCACTGGTCGCCACCGCACGTACACGACCGGCCTCAAAGCCGCGTAACTTTTTGCCAAATCGCGCGAGTGCCTGCCATCCCCGATCCAGCGCAAATTCGTTCAGCGACCCGCCCTGAAATCCCTCCGCCAGGCGGACAGGCTCACGCAGGGTTTTCACCTCCTGGATAATGAATTGCTGGTTCCGTTTGACCGACTGGCCAATCATCATGCGAAACGCATTGGAACCCAGGTCAATGGCCGCAAACAGGGAGGTGTCTCCTTTCATACGGGTATTCCTCGCACATTCATCAGCCATCAGGCGGAGCACTGCTGAGCGCTCAAGACGGTTTGCGAGGATCTTGCCATCGGTTCGATGACGCCATGATGACACCCACTCTCCATTTTCAATGCAACAGGCACCAGGCCAAGTTGTCTGGCAGAAGCCGAAGCGTTCGTAAAAAGACTGGAAGATCGTGTAGTCGCAGAAGCCAACCCGCCATGTGCTAACGTTCGCGCGTCGTCACTTTAAAGTCATTCGCCGATGTCTATTGCAGATAATCTCCTCGCCTTTACCTTCGCAGCCACTCTGCTAACGCTGACGCCCGGCCTCGATACCGCTCTGGTTTTGAGAACCGCAACGGTGGAAGGTAAGCAACAGGCGTTTCGCGCTGCGCTGGGTATCAATGCTGGCTGCTTACTGTGGGGCGCCGCTGTCGCCTTTGGCCTGGGTGCTCTGATTGCGGTATCGGAGCTGGCGTACAGCCTGTTGAAATACTGCGGCGCCGCTTATCTGGCATGGCTCGGATTGAACATGTTGCTGCGCCCGCGTAGCTCACTGTCGCCCGTCGAAGATGACGGCAAGCCAAATGCAAACTGGTTCCTGAAGGGCATGATGGGGAACGTCCTCAATCCCAAAATCGGCATTTTCTACGTCTCTTTTCTCCCTCAATTTATCCCCCACGGACACAGCCTGGTTGCCTGGACATTTGGCTTGGTCAGCATTCACGTGGTGCTGGGTCTGATGTGGTCTTCGACGTTGATTGGCGCGACTCAATCCCTTGCCGGCGTTCTGCGACGTGAGAAAGTGATCAAGTGGATGGATCACACCACAGGCATGGTCTTTGTTCTGTTCGCAGCTGGACTGGCCTTTAGCAAGCGCTGATGGCGCCATCCCCACCTGGCCGTGATTTACCTCCAGGCTGATTGCAGCCTTTCTCGATAGGCAGCAATCAGCCTGGAGCGCACGCACGGCTCCAACAATAAATTCCCCCCTTTGCTCGTGAAACTTGTGTTGAGGCCCACAGTCTTAGCCCGGCTTTGGAATCCATTTGCGAGCCAATACAGCGAAACGCTCTGCGGTCATTCCTCAGCCCACTATCGCCATTACCGTCGTCATCCCATCAGAGCTGCCCGCCTCATGCACCAGACCGTTCGCTCCTCCCGCGTTTTCTCGCTCTGCCTTATTCCTTTGCTCCCCCTGTTCGCCAGTCCCGCCCATGCCGGCGGGGAAAGGCAACTGGTGGAGGACATCAACGACTACCGCGCCCAACCGCAGCGCTGCGCGGGGCGCACGGTCCAAGCCTTGACGCCGCTGGCCCTGAAGTCGAACCTGGCCTTGCCGATCGGTTATGGAGGCGTTACGCGGGAGACGTTGAAGGATTCCGGCTATCAGGCGGCGTCTGTGCGGACTATCCGCCTGGTCGACGCTGAAGATGCCGAGGAGGCCTTTGACATGCTCGAGAGCCGCTACTGTGGGGCCCTGCTCGATACCCAGTTCACCGATATTGGCGTGTATCGCGACGAGAGTGAATGGCAGGTGGTGCTGGCGCGGCCCTTGCTCGATAGGCATCTGGACGACCCGCGAGCGGCGGGCAAGACGTTGCTGGCGCAAGTCAACGCGGCACGGGCGAAACCGCGCCTGTGTGGTCGTCAGCGCTTCGCCGCTGCACCGCCGCTGACCTGGAATGCCGCCCTGGGGACAGCGGCGCAGGGGCACAGCCGGGCGATGGCCAACGACAATTACTTCGCGCACCAGGACCCCAACGGTGATATGCCGTGGGACCGAGCGAAGGCCGCCGGCTACGGTGGCCGGCAGATCGGAGAGAACATCGCCGCCGGGCAGCGTTCGCCGGACAAGGCTATGGAAGGCTGGCTGGCCAGCCCCGGGCATTGCGCCATTCTGATGAACCCGATGTTTACCCAGGTTGGCGCGGCCTATGCCGCGAACTCGCATAGCGACAACGGCATCTATTGGACGATGCTGTTCGGCGCGAAATGAGGAGATGGGGGACACCCGTTAGCCGGTCCTGCGTCAAGATCCAAAGCCTACCCACGAAGACTACGCTGCTGTGCTGTCGGTGAACCTGAATGGTTTCTTCTACATCACCCAACTCGCCATCGCCGAGATGGAAAAACACGGCAGCGGCCATGTCGTCAGCATCACCACCAATCTGACGTATTCAGCCGGTCGCGACAGGCAGTAATCGGCCGAAGCTGTGTAAAAACGATTTAGAGCAAGTTAAACGGTCAGAACCAGAACGTTACTGGACAGTCGAGACTACAGTCGGCCTGGCAATACCCCCCTTGAAGTCTCTGTACGAACGCATTCTGCCCGCCTATTTCTCCATACAGGCCGTCTTCACCACCCTAAGTCTGGCGGGGTCTGGCTGCTGATTAAATCGCCCTGCCCAGGCAATGTTCGACCTACACCAGCACGGTCAACCAGGCCGACACCAGCAGCAAAAAAGCCAGTGCATGGTTCACGCGTTTGAACGCCTGTCGCGAACCAAAAAACCGAGCACTACCCACGCCGAACAACGCCCACAGGGTCATGCACGGCAAGGAGACCAACAGAAACACCAGCGACAACAACACCAGCCGCATGGTCTTGTCGCCGCCACCGGCAAACACGCTCGCTACCGCCACCGCCATCATCCAACAGCAGGAAAGGCAACAACGATTCCATGGTTCAGACTCCCTGAGGACACATCGAAGGGGCAGAAAAGAACAGCGCAAAAGACATGGCATGGACTCCTTGATCAGATAGGAGGCCTATGGTCGCGGGTCAGCTGGATTCAGTATGGAAGGTTTGAGCAGCGCTTGCGGTAGTCCGCTGGCGTGAGCTGGTAGGCACGGCGGAACCAGCGCCCCATATGGCTTTGATCGGRGAACCCGAGAGCACTGGCCACCTGCGCCGGCGACTCGCCCCGCGCCAGTAGCTGCCGCGCCTTGGCCAGACGCAGCTGGATCAGATAAGCATGAGGCGCCAGCCCAAAGGCTGCCTTGAAGGCCCGCGTCAGGCGAAAGCGATCGACACCACAGGCTTGAGCCAGATCATCCAGCCCGATGTCCTCGTAGACATGGGCATGCAAATAGTCACGCGCAACCTGGGCCACCAACGGCAGACGCGGATCAAAGGCCTGCCGCTTGCGCCAATCAAGGTGGCAAGTGAGCGAACCCAACAAGGTATCGATGGCGCTTTGGCGCACGATGCGCAAGTCACCCTCTTGGAGCACGTGGAAGGCTTGATAAATGGCAGTGGCCAGGCCCGGATCCTGGCTCAGGGTGTCGGCAAAACCCGGCTGACTGTTGGTCGGCGCGTGCTCGAACAACGCGTGCAACTCCCGTTCCAGCCAGTGCGGATCGAGGTAGAGCATGGAATAGGTAAACCCTTCCTCGGTCGGCGCATGCCCATCGTGGATTTCCCCCGGCTCCAGCATGAATACCTTTCCCGGCGTACTGAGGTGGCGAACGCGTCGGCAATTGAACTGCTGCACCCCCTGTTCGGTGACCCCCACCAGAAAACTGTCATGCCAGTGCGGATCGTAGGCATGCCCCCGAAAATGGGGTCCACATTCCCACCGGACAGAATCACCCCCACCCTTCTTCCAGCCATTGCTTCACGCTCCTGAATCAGCGCCGCAAGGGCCGCCGCACCCGCCCCTTCGGCAAGATTGTGGGTATCGGTGTAATACACGCACATGGCCTCGGCAATCTGCGCCTCACTGACTGATACGATTCGCTGTGCACCTTGCGCGTAGATGGCAAAGGCTTCTGGAATTGGCTTACGCACGGCAAGGCCGTCAGCAAAGGTATTCGCCGAAGCGGTTTCGCATATTTCTCCTGCGTCAAACGACAACTTTGCGGCCTCGGCATTAGTGGAAACCACACCCACCACCCGGGTGTTCAGGCCAAGTGCGTCGCGGGCGGCGATCACCCCACAAATCCCCGAGCCACAGCCAATCGGCACGTAGACCGTATCCAGATCCGGCGCAGCCTTGAACAGCTCCAGCGCATAAGTGGCCACGCCTTTGACCAACTCGGCATGGAACGGCGGAACCAGATAGAGGCCATGCGCTTGCGCCAGGCGCGCGGCCTCTTCACGGGCTTCATCGAAATCGCGACCACACTCGACCACTTCACCGCCAAAGGCGCGCATGGCATTGTTCTTTTCTACCGAGTTACCCTCCGGCACTACAATCAGCGCCCTCAAACCCAGCGCGCCGGCTGCCAGCGCCAGGCTCTGGCCATGGTTGCCGCGGGTGGCGGTGACAATACCCTTGATGCCCGGGTG
Source organism: Pseudomonas sp. 05T35 (assembly GCF_056396605.1). Classification (NCBI taxonomy): domain Bacteria; kingdom Pseudomonadati; phylum Pseudomonadota; class Gammaproteobacteria; order Pseudomonadales; family Pseudomonadaceae; genus Pseudomonas; species Pseudomonas sp. 05T35. Next base: position 4,122 of record NZ_JBFTLU010000385.1, on the reverse strand, counting down.
CTCGCGCTTTAGCCAGTGCATAAAGGTAATGCCGCCACGCACCTTGAAAGCACCTGTCGGTGTGTGGTTTTCGTGCTTGACCCAAACGGTGCAACCCAAGCGCTCGGCCAACAAGGGCCAAGGGTATTGAGCGGTAGCGGGCATGACCTGATACACGTGGTGAGCAGCGTGTTCGATATCGTCGCGAGCCAGTCTGAGCATGAGTCGTCTCCCTGAGGTTTTGCCCAGTCTAGACACGAGCGCATCACGCAGGCTTTCAAAAAACTGACCTGACTTTTGTGCCCCCGCTTCACTACTATGGTGTTCATGAACCATCGAAGCCGCCTTCAGCCAACGCCCCGCCCCGAACCGGTCCGCCGAGTCGAGGCAGGGCCATGGACGATAGAATTGCTACCCGGCGCCGCCTACGCGACCCGGTATGTAGCGCCCCAGGCAGCGATTGGCTTTGCCTTCGACAGCCAGCGAGGCCTTCACGCCATTGGCAGCGACCGAGTGCTGCCCTTCGATGCCATGCCCAACGGTCTGGCGTTCGTCCCCGCCGGCTGTGACGTGCTGTCCGAGTCACCCATGGGCGGTGAATACCTGCGGGTAATGCGCACTGACGGTAATGCGTTGGTCGGGGAAAGTGCATTCAACAATCGCATTGATCAGCAGGCCATTACCCTCGCCCTGCGAATGCGCAGCGCGTTGTTGCAAACCTCCGTGGACGACGATTGGGAGGCCTGGGCACTCGCATTGGCTGAACGGGCGACGGGCGATCAAACATTTTCGGCTCCACCCCAAGGCTCTATCACCGGCAGCCGGATGCGTCTGCTCGATGAGTTCATTGACGCTGGTCTCGACKGGCCGCTGGGCATACCGGCAATGGCGGGCTTACTTGGATTGTCCGAAGGCTATTTCATGCGGGCGTTCAAGAACGCGACGGGCAAGAGCCCGCACAGTTACCTGATCGACCGACGTCTTGCCAAGGCCCGCGCACTGATACGCGATTCGACAGCAAGCCTGGCAGAGATCGCCCACACCTGCGGTTTTAACTCCCAGGCGCACATGGCAACCACGTTCAGGCAACGCCTTGGATTAAGTCCGGTACAGTTGCGCGGATATGTGAGGTCGTTAGTACAGGTGTCGGGTAGCTATCGGCCAGAAGCGGAAACACCGGCCTGTGTTGCGTCGGAAAACAACTAGAGATTATTAGAATGCCGATTCAGTGCCAAAGGTGCGGTCAAGGCTCAGTCCGAGCGATGCGTATCCGTTCTACGCACATTTTGCTGTGGGTCTGCGAGGAGTGTGAAGCAACATGGAAAAGCCAAGAGGACGTCAACGTCGGTGAGTTTGAAGACTACGGAATGCTAATGATGAGTATCGGACACAGTCCTTTGTGGTCGGAACTGAAGTCCCAGTAAAAAGCGCGTCCCCCTTCGTTTTACACTTTCTGCGAACCGTCCGCTTCGGGTCCAGTCTGTGTGAAAACGTTTTAGAGAAGGTTTGACGGTCAGGACTGGAACGAAAATCGCGTTCCTAAACAAACTTCCGGCCTGCTGATTAACCAAGCGTTGGCAGATTTACGTAGCAACGCAGATTTCAAAACGGCGCATGCGTTTTCACACAGTCTGGGTCAATAACAGGCCTTCGCGACAGGCAGATATCGACCAAGAGCGGTCGGTCGACACCGAAACTGCTCACGGGTTAAATTGCCGTCTTCATCATCAAACGGCGTCCAATATGACTGATATCTTTCAGGGCAGCTGCCTTTGCGGTGCCGTCAAATACGAAATCCAGTCACGACCAAAAGTTCTTTCTCACTGCCATTGCAGCCAATGCCGCAAAAGCCACGGAGCAGCGTTTGCCAGCTATGGCAGCGTGTTGCGCAGCGACCTGCATCTTGTCCAGGGCGCCGACGGCATCAAGTCGTACCCATCCTCTGAATCAGTACTTCGCCAGTTCTGCGCCGAGTGCGGTTCGTCGCTGTTCTGGTCAAGAAGCCAAGGTGCGTACGCCGAGTGGATCTCGATAGCGATGGGCACTCTGGACTCCACGTTCACTTCCGACAAGCAGAAACATATAGAGGTAGTGTCCAAGGCAACATGGTATGAAATTCAGGATCATTGGCCACAGTCCAAGTGACCATTTGGGGTTGATAACGGCCTATCACCATGTCCATGCGGGATCTCGCTACCTCACCCTTAAACTCAGATAGCAGCGTAGAGATCAGAGTCAGCTCAGTCGTTGCGCGCTTGATTGGACGACGTCATCCTGTATCAATGACGCCTAAGGGGATTTCAATGGATATTGACCGCCTTCTAAAAAAGCGGCAACTGAACGTGCAGGAGCAAAATGCTGTCATCGGCCACAAGCTCAGGCGAACCGCCAAGGCTTGGCTGGACGTTGGTGTTCCTGTTGCCTTGGCACGGTATGGCGAGACCAAAGGCATTAATTGGTCAGAAACCGTCGTACTTGAACTTGATATCGACTTCCCCGGAATGCCACGCCTCTATGGTCTGTTGCTTACTCAGGCAGAGCAGTTCATAGCGTTTGAAATTGATACCGATAGTGCTCATCAGCACATCGAATCGGTGGATCAATGGGAGGATGTGTCCGCTTACCAAGACTATTCGATTTCCAAGCGTGGCACTGGAAAAGGCTTCGCAGCGATTGCTCTCCAGGTCAGAGGTGAACTTTTCCCCCACTTGTAGGCGCCCGTTATCATTCGAAGTCGCACCAGTCAGGCTGAGCTCTTCTAGCTTTATTGAGTACAGTTTTAGATCGGTAGCAGCCCTTCATGACAGGCAAATATCAGCCAAAAGCAGCCATTGGAATATCCTCCCGACCATGAGACAACGACCGGACTTTTCGCGCGACCTTCCTCACTGGTCAGGCCTTTTCGAGAAACCGGGTCAGGTTGTATTCATCGCGAATGTCGGTCACCAGACCGCAGCCTTCATTACTGCCAGCCTGTCGGCAAGTTCTGGGCCGCTGATGCAACCGCTGAATGTTGTTCGCATCGGATCGGTATGTGTTGCCGAGCAATTTTGGGGGAAAGGTATTGGACGTAGGCTTATTCAACTCGTTAAAAACTGGGCAATCGAACATGACGCTCAGGACTTGAGGTTGTCTGTCTGGCCGTTCAATGCACGTGCGGCTCGCATGTACACAGAGTTCGGGTTTGAGACTCGTGCTTTCGAGATGGGAATGCGCCTGTAAAGGCGATCACCCTAAAGGTGAAAAGAGGTTCAAGGGACCTCAGCGGGGTCATTCGCGACTGACAGCCAATTGCGGTCATTCATTCTTGAACACCAAAAAATCGATAGGACTGAATATGAGCGAGCTACCGAAGTCCGGCACGGGCCATGATGATGTAACACGGAAGAAAATCCATGCTGCCGTAGCGGCGAGAAACTTGGCAAGCGCATCGAACAATACCAAGTGGGATGAGCTGATCAACCATTTCCGCCAGCTTCAGGGTTGGCGTCCGTCATACCGATTCAAGTCCGTCACTGGATACATCTCAGGGTGGGATGTCGAGTGGTTTTACCATCTACCGTTTCCATTTGCGTCCGTCGAATGGTTCGACATTGGTTTGTTGGAAGCAGCCCCCTCAAAAGGAAGGCTGCTTGCACGTACAACCATTGACCATACAGACGAAATATCGAAGGTCGTCGCACACATTGGATTCGAGTTTGACGTGCGCGCTGACGTTCTGAGAATTTGGGGGTACATCCCAAAATCGTATGAAGACTTTCCGCCTGTGTGACAGTCTGTAATGAAAACAGGACAGACTTATTTCTCTGTCATCAGCTTCGACGGCAATGAAGAATAAATCTGTCCCCCTTTTTCCACATCGTAATGTCACCCTGTGGTTTCCCGGCCCATCAAATGCTTGGGCTCTGGTGTACTCGCTTCAGGATGCCAGTGCCCCGTACCTTGACTTCATGTACACCAGCAAAGAGCCGCCTCAGGAAGCCCTGTCCGCATTGCTATGGAAGTATCCACAGTGCACCGTTATCGATTGGTCGCTCGGACGTTTGGCCTGCATCAAGGCCCAGGGTGTGGATGTTGAGACGCTAGCGGAAATTATCCGGGAAGTCGCTGAAACTGCTTGGGGTGAGCGCATCACAGTCGTCG
>NZ_JBFTLU010000384.1:0-4518 GCF_056396605.1 Pseudomonas sp. 05T35 | reverse complement strand
GGCCTTGAGTCCGGAGCTTGCAACCATCAGTGCCTTGAGGTCTTTCAACGGGCCCTTGATGGCTTTGGCACTGGACAGATCCTTGGTGTGCAGCAGGTCGGGCGAGGCGAAAAACTCTGCATTTCCCAGACCCGCCGCCGTCATCTGCTCCAGATTTTCCGGGTCGATTTCAGCGTAATGCGTTGCACCTGCGAGGAACTTCCGGTTCGCTACCTCGCCGTCGATCGCCAACAGAAAGAAGGTAAACGCCGTGTTGCCCAGCCGCACCCAATCATCCTGATTGGTGTTGCTGCCCTGGGTTCTTTGCAGGGTTTTGATCTTGCGGTGCACCAGTTCAAAGTTCGATGAAATAGTGTTGAACGGCGGGGGACCGTCCTTTGACGTGGTGTAGTGCCGGAGGGTGAATTTCTTGTCCGCAACTTTTGCGAGCTCGGGGTCGGTCGCCTTTTTGTTGCTGAACTTCAGATTGTCGTCCGTGACCGACTGCATGATCTCGAACGGCTGGGTCCGGTCCTGTGGCTGATAGTTCGCCTGATGCTGTTCATACATTTCCAGCGCCGAAGCCGGTTTTTGTGAAGAGGGCGATGCTGCGCTGGAAGGTTGAACCAGGCAGGGTCCCTGATGATTGGATTTGCACACGGCGCATAGCTTGGGGACTAAAAATACGGGTGGTTTTGGTGGAATGGCAGGCGCTGGTCGAGGGGGTGGTGCGGAGGGGCTTGATGATGCGACCTGAGGATTTTCAACCGGGGGAAAGACGCTGCTGCTCCTGGGTTTTTGCCCGGTGGGCAACGTGTTGGGTGTTGCCGGAGACGGCACGATGGGCATGGGGCCCTTGCCCGCATTCGATCCGGAATTTTTCAGCACAGTAGTCACTCTCTAGTTTTAGTAGACGGTGCTCCGTTGAATCTTGAAGCGATCGCCCACGTTTATAACCGAGGTCTGTGTGAGGGTTGCCGGAGGAATTGTTAGATGAAATTTCCTACGCGAACGGATGCATATTTCTTACGCCGATCAGAGTAACTGCAATGCGTCCGGACGCGCACCGGGAAATACGTTCTGCAACTGCGAAGCGGATAAGCCCCAGGTCCTGCCAAGTAAACCACCGAGCAGGTTCCGATAGTTGTTGAGCACCGGGTAATCGCGGTTTTGCAGCAGGCTTTGTGGGTTGACCGCCACCTGTTCACCCGCGATGCGTCCACCGCGAACGTTGCCGCCAAGTACCCAGTACACCGTGCCATGTCCGTGGTCGGTGCCCCTGGCGCCGTTTTCACGAAAGGTGCGGCCGAACTCCGAGATCACCACCACGGTGGTGTTGTTCCATTCATCCCCCAGCGCCCGGGCATAGGCGACCAGGCCTTCACCGAGGTTCGCCAGGTTGTTGGCCAGTTGGCCGCTGGTGCTGCCTTGATTGACGTGGGTATCCCAGCCGCCGACATCGACGAAACCCAGTCGGTACTGGTCGCGCATCAGCGTCGCCATGCGCCGGGTCTGGGCCGCGAAGTTCTGTGCATTCGGCGCGCCACGATTGGCCTTGACCATCTCTTCTTGCAGATCCCTTGACACCTGCTGGCGCAGTTCAAGGCCACCGGCTGCGGAAGCGGCATAAGGTGTGTTTTGGTACATCGACGAAAGAATCGCCGATTGTCGAGCATCGAAGGCCGGTTTCGAGGTACCGCGCAAGGAGATGTTAGGGATGGCGTTGCCGCCCTGAAAGCTCAGGGGCAAGGCATCGGTGAAGGCAATGGGCGCACTGTTCGGCACCTGACGCGACAAGCGTGCAAGAAAGCCAGAGTCGTAACGGTTGCGCTGTTGGGTCGGTTCGCCAGACTCGATATTGTCCTGGGTTTCGAAGTGACTGCGGGACACGTCATCGGTCCCGGCGAACGGCACGAAGGCGATCTGCTTGCGTTGCCACAACGGGTAGATCGAATCACGTAAAACCGGATTCAGGCCCCAATGGCTGTCCAGTGCAATGGCACTGTTGGGGTTATGCGAGTCCGGCCGGGCGATGGCGAGAGTTGGACGCGACTCGTAGTAAAAATCGCTGGAGTAGGGCACCAGCAGGTTGTTGCAGTCGTAGCCGCCGCGCAGAAAGACGATCAGAAAGCGCGGTGCCGAAACAGGGGCGGCGAACAGCTTTGCACTAAACGACAAGGACGGCAGTGTCGCGGCGGCCGCAGCGGCAACCAGCAGTTCTCGACGATTCATGGCGGTACCTCATTACGCGGTTCAGCGGTTATTGAAGTCAGGTGAGGCGAGCAAGAAGGTGTTCCATTCCTGAGGCGACACGGCCTTGTTCAGCGCGGCAAGGGTCGTTGCTGAAAGGTGTGGAGAGATGGCCTCGTAGAACAACGGTGTAGTGATCATCGGAAACCCCGGACCGGGCAGGTTGCTACCTTGTGGGGTAAACAATCGGTTATCCCCACGCCCGATTGCCCGGGCGATTTCGAAGCGTTTGGACATCTGCCCCGAGCTCGACCAACCGCTGGATTCCAGAGGCCAGCCGTCCGGTGTCACGCGACCGAATACTGGCTGTCCCAACTGATTGAGCCAATTGATCATCGGTCTGGCGTTGGCCAGCGGCTTACCGTCATAGGCCAGCCGCACCGCCGACACCACAAACTGCATCGGGTCCTTGAATTTGGTAGCAGTGCTTTGCAGCAACTCCTTCGACTCGAACAACGTACGCATCACTTGGGCGATATCGCCGTCGCTGTCCTGGAAGGTCTTGGCCATCCGCTCCACCAGCGCGGGTGGCGGCTGATCGGCAACGAAGTATTTGGCCAGCTGTTGCGAGACAAAATGCGCACAGGCTTTCTGCCGGGTAATCAGCTCCACGGCCTGACGGATCTCGTCAAAGCCGCTGCCCTTGATCGGATGGCCGAGCAGTACCTTGTCGCTAAAGTCGTGACGACGAGGATTGAATTCGAACAGCCCTTCGCGCACCACCAAGGCCTGTAACCGAGGAGCAAATTTCTGCGTGCGACCATCGAGCGGCATCAGCCCGGCACCGGTCAGAATCAACGCCAGTTGCTGGACGTCTTGTTGGGTATAGCCGGAGCCGACACCCAGGGTGTGTAGCTCCATCAATTCGCGGGCGTAGTTCTCGTTGACCTTGCCCTTGGCATTTTGCGCGTTGTCCAGGTACTCAAGCATCGCCGGACTCTTGAGGGTGGCCATCACCAGATCCTTGAACTTACCCAGCGCGTGTGGGCGGATTGCGTGTTCTGCGTAGTCCGCCGTCAGCACCCGTATGCGAGCTTTGCCCTGAAACACGCTGAAGTGGTTGAGCCAGAAACCCACCAACTGCTCTTTGAGCTGATTGGGCCCATACACTGCACGCAACAGCACGGCTTCACGCGCTTGTTCTGCAAGTTCGTTGGCTTGTTGTTGCGCATCTTTTTTCGCGGCGTTTTTGGCGTCTCCTTCGGGCATGGCCTTGAACTGTTCCTGCTGGCTCTTGAATGCCTGTAACAAGGATTCGGGCGACGTGCTCAATACCGGATAACTGTGCAACAGCGCGTTGATTGCCGGTGGCAGCGGGTCATTGATGCGGTCGGCCAATTGGGCTTGAAGCAGGCCCTCGCGCCCCATGCTGCGCAAGCGCGCGAGGTTGGCGGCATCCAGATCGAAGCCATCGCGACGCAGCCAGGCAATGTCGCTCGAGTTGAGCGCTGCGGGTGTGCCGGCCAAGGCGAGTGAGGGAAACAACAGCAAACAGGCCGACAGGCACAACGGGCGCAAAACGGCATGTGACATGTGCATGTAGGAGGTTCCCGAGTATCAAGAGAGACGTCGACTGCAGCCAGTGTAGTTTCCACCCGTGCAGCTGACGCTATGCTGAATAACGTGCATCTAGAACAGCTCGACAAAGATGGCGTTGCGCGTGTTCTTGCAGGTTCTGCGAGCTGTGGAAGGTCAAGTTTTCTTTACACAGTTCCTGTGGGTTGGTTCAGGTATTAGACAGATATCTGCTGGTACAAATATTCATACGCCAAGCAGGAGCGCGGCGGTAAAGGGGGCATGGTTTTACAGGGTTACTCTATTGGCCGATGAGCCTCAGGAGGCAGCATGTTGTTACGTTACGCGGCATTGGTAGCAGTGGTCATCGCGGCCTCCGGTTGCGTACAGGAGCGGGTGGTTCACGACCGGCGTCCGCCGCCACGCGAGTACGTCGAAGTCATCGCACCGCAGCCACCACCGGTCCAGGTGATCGAAGTGGAGCCCGCGGGCCGGCCAGGTTATGTCTGGTCGCGCGGTTACTGGCGCTGGGAAGGCGGGCGTTATGTCGCCGTTCGCGGGCACTGGGAACCGGAACGCCGGGGTTATCGTTACGTGCACCCGCATTGGGAACAGCGCAACGATGGCTGGCATTGGCAAGGCGGGGGCTGGGCCCACTAGATCCAGCGTTTCGCCGAATTAAAAGAGCGACCTTCGGGTAGTTCCTGTCAGTTAAGGCACAAGCCTGTGGGAGCGAGCCTGCTCGCGATGACGGCATAACATTCAACATCAATG
>NZ_JBFTLU010000383.1:0-4519 GCF_056396605.1 Pseudomonas sp. 05T35 | reverse complement strand
ACTTATGGGCGATCAGATTTCTGCATTCAAAACTTCAGCGGGTACTGAATCACCACGTAGATCCGGTCAATGTCATCACCCGCCTGAGCGCTGTTGGCCCGGTGCGAGACTTGGGACAGTTGCACCGAAAGATCCTTCGCCGCACCGGACTGGACGATGTAGCGCAGGTCGATATCGCGCTCCCAGTGACGGCCGCCGGCGCCTTGTTGTGGCTGGTACTCACCGCTGTCCGCGTCGAACGGGTTATAGGCGCCACCCTTGGGCGCGTGAGTGCCGTCGATGTGGCTGCCGGAAACGTAGCGGGTCACGAAATTCAGACCGGGAATGCCGAACGCACCGAGATCCAGGTCATAACGGGCTTGCCACGAGCGCTCGTGGGCGCCGTTGAAGTCAGCGTATTTGATCGAGTTGGCCAGATAGATCGAGTCACCGCCGACGAAATCGAACGGCGTGTCGCCGTTGATCCGTTGCCAGCCGAGCATCACCGCATGCGGACCGAAGGTGTATTTGCCTGAGAGACTGAAAGCGGTGTTGTCGATTTCCCCGGCCAGTGCCTGACCGGAATCCCGGGTGTGATAGAGGTTGGCGTCGAGCAATACGCCGGACTGTTTGAAGTGCAGATTGGCATAGTACTGGTGCCAGGTTTCACTGAGGTCGGAGGCGTACAGCGCGCCACCCAGCGGACTGTCGCTGAACAGATCAACGCCGATGATGCTGATCCCGCCGGCCTTCGTGTTGGCGCCGTAGCCCTGGAAATCGCCTTTGCCGGATGAACTGTCCTGGTTCTTGAACGCGGTGAAATGCCCGGCCACCAGATTCACATTGTCGATCTCGCGGCTATTGAGCAGAAAACCCGTGGCGTATTCCGGTTGCAGGCGTTTATCCGAGGTGTCGAATACCGGCGTCTCGACCGTCATTTCGCCAAAGGCGAGGGTGGTGCGTGAGGCTTTCAGCTTGAGCGCGCCGCCAGCGCTGGAGTAGTCGCTCTCGCTGCGACCGTCACTGTTCACCGGTAGCAATCCAGTGCCGGAATGACCCTTGCCGCCGTCCAGTTTCAGTCCGTAAAAAGCATGGGCATCGAGACCGACGCCGATCATTCCTTCGGTGAAACCGGATACGAACGTACCGATAAACCCTTGAGCCCATTCCTGTTTGTAATTCTTTCCGCTCGGCGAGGGCGAGCGGTAGTCGTTGTTCAGGTAGAAGTTGCGACTGAGTACGTCGACTTTGGCATCTTCGGTAAAACCACTGGCGAGCGCGGTTTCGGTCAGTGCGAAAAGCACTACGGACCCGGTTAATGGTTTGGTGAAAACCTTCATGTTTCAATGACCCGCGACAGTGGAATGTGGGTCAATGATCAAGTGGATACGCATTGGTTGATTGAGCGAATGTGCTCAGTTGCCGACATGCGTTGATTGGCGATCGCTTGTCGACTCCCAGACCTCCCTTCGAATTTAGATGTTCAGGCGTAGCGCCGCTATGTCGTCGGCTGTAGACAGCGTGGCGACTGTTGCCGGGCGGGACACCTTTCTATTCGTCATTCGCGCTCACGCGGGTTTCACTTTCTCCTCTATCTGGCGCACTGCCTGCGCATCAGCTCGGAGAAGCTTGAGTTTCAGTTCTTCGAATTCTTCGCTGCTCACCCAATCAATACGCCATAGCATGTACAGCATGCCTTGAGCCTTGTACAACGCTTCCAGGCGCTCGGCATGATTGTCAGTTCGGCGTATGTCATCTGTCGCTTCCTCCAGGTCATCCAGGGCCTGCGCTTTGTTCTTGTCATGGCTCATGATGGAGCTCCTGATATGTTGTATTACTCACCGCCTTGGTCACGATAATACGGTCGCGTCCCGGATTATTCTGGTCACCGCATGGCTTATGCAATGTTACGTACAAATCCCTGGTGCGGCCCTGCACGACCTCATCGAACGACACAACCTTTTGTTCATAATCATAGCGCCGGTAGTGGGCAGCCGGCAGGCCTATGACGGGAACTCGCATCCGGCCATTAAAAAAAGCACCCCTAACTCCCAGATATCATGATTTTTCACAAGCATGAGCTTTCCATATAGTCCTCCCAAGCCCACTTGGAACACGGTAGTGTTTCCCTTGAAGCGAGACAATTTTATGGAAAATAAGAAACGCGCCGTCCAGGCTTCAGAGGTCGGGATGGGGACTCGAGTCGTATGGGGAGGAGAGCAGGTTCAACATCCCTACAATGCGACCCAGACACCCATCGTGGTCAGTGCCGCCTATGGCTATGACGATATTGATAAGTGGTATGACGTGGCATTGGGAAAGGAGCCGGGCTTCATTTACAGCCGGATGAGCAATCCCACTGTCTCTGTCTTGGAAGATAAACTCTGCGAGCTCGAAAACGCAGAGTCGGCTGTAGCTTTCAGTACCGGGATGGCCGCAATCAGCGGTGTACTGCACACCTTCCTGTCCTATGGGCAGCGTGTGATATCTACGCGTGACAGCTACGGCGGTACGAACAAGATTTTCGAGGAGTTTCTTCCACGCATGGGTGTGGAGGTAACCCTTTGCGATACGCTCGAGACTGTGGCGCTTGAGCAGGAGATCGCTAAAGGCTGCAGCGTCCTGTACCTGGAAACACCCACGAACCCAACGCTGAAAATCGTTGATATTCGGCGTCTTGTGGCAGCGGCGAAGCGAGTGGGCGCTTTGGTTGTTGCGGACAATACATTCGCGACGCCTCTGAATCAGAATCCGCTCGCTTTAGGCGTTGATGTGGTTGTGCACAGCGCGACCAAATTCCTGTCCGGTCATGGTGATGTACTCGGCGGTGTGGTTTGCGGCGCCGAGCATTTGATGGCTCAAGTTCGCCATTACCGCGAAATCAATGGAGCTTCGCTGGATCCTTTTTCGGCGTATCTGATCATCCGAGGCATCAAGACTCTGGCTCTGCGTCTTCGCCAGCAACAGGCGAGCGCGAAGCTTTTGGCCGAGTACCTCTGTACCGAGCCGCTGGTCGAGTCTGTKAATTATCCGGGGTTGCCTCAACATCCAGGTCATGACATCGCTCGTTCGCAAATGAACGGATTCGGAGCCATCGTCAGCTTCGTGCTGAAAGGGGGCATGGACACCGTGACTCGTTTGCTCCCGCTGCTCAGATATGCGCATCGGGCGGGTAATTTGGGCGCCGTCGAGACCATCTATGGGCCGGCTCGAACGACCAGTCACGTAGAAAATACCTTGGAAGAACGTCAGGCACTTGGAATCTCCGAAGGTTTGGTTCGAGTGTCCGTAGGTATTGAAGATTCAGCAGACTTATTGGCTGATCTAAAACAAGCCTTCGCTTTAGTGCGAAGTAAACACAGTGATGCGAGCCTTCACGCTGACAGTGCCCAACGCTTCATTGAGGTCGGAGCCTGAGTACGGGCAGGACTTTCGATATTCATCTTAAGCCCTTCATGAAGAATGAAAATAATAAAATCCAGCGACAACTAAATTGTACTGCCCAACAGCCAGTTACAAGGACGCTTGTCCGCACATTTCATGAGAATAAAACTATGTCGACGCATATCGAAGATAATCAGCCCGATCCAAACTCGCGTTTCAAAAAAGAAATGCAAACACGCCACATCGTGATGTTGGCACTGGGCGGAGTGATCGGTACGGGGTTATTCCTTACTTCCGGTTACACGGTTAATCAGGCCGGGCCACTCGGCGCCGTGATCGCTTACATCATCGGTGCAGTGATGGTGTATTTAGTCATGGTCTGTCTCGGTGAACTGGCGGTACAGATGCCGGAAACCGGATCTTTCAGTAGCTACGCGACGCGATACCTGGGCCCAGGCACAGGCTATACAGTGGCCTGGCTTTACTGGCTCACTTGGGCAGTAGCTATCGGTTCAGAATTTACAGCTGCGGGCATACTGATGGTTCGGTGGTTTCCTGATACACCGGTCTGGATTTGGAGCGCGCTATTTGCCATTGCAGTTTTCTTAAGCAATGTTGTCTCTGTCCGGTTGTTTGCGGAGACTGAATTTTGGCTTTCGCTGATTAAGGTTCTGACCGTTATCACGTTCATTGTGATCGGCGGAGCGGCAATTTTCGGTCTTTTGCAAGTACATAATTTGCAGGGGGCGGGACTTTCCAACTTCACACGTGAAGGGCTTTTCCCCACCGGGTTTTTACCCATAGCAATGACTCTCCTGGCAGTTTCCTTCGCATTTTCCGGAACTGAGCTGATCGGAATTGCAGCAGGTGAAGCGCAAGATCCACACACTAGCGTGCCCAAGGCAATCCGCACGACAGTGGTACGTTTGGCGCTGTTCTTCGTGGGGACAATTTTCGTCCTTGCGACGTTACTGCCACGAGAACAAGCGGGGCTCGTAGAAAGTCCGTTCGTGATGGTGTTTGAGCTGATTGGCATCCCGTACTCTGCCGACATTATGAACTTCGTCATTCTCACGGCACTGATTTCCGCCGCTAACTCGGGGCTGTATGCCGCATCGCGCATGCTGTGGACATTGAGCGATCAAGGACATATGCC
>NZ_JBFTLU010000382.1:0-5693 GCF_056396605.1 Pseudomonas sp. 05T35 | reverse complement strand
GTTGCTGTCAAGCGGTTATTTTCAGAAGTTTTCAAAGTTTCCTTTGCAACTTCAACCACTTGCGCTTCCGATCTCTCGTTAGCGGGAGGCGAATTCTACAGCGTTACTCGCTGCTGTCAACACCTCTTTTTCTCCGCTTTCGACCGAGAGGATCGAACCGTTAAAAGAGCCAAACAACACCGCTCTTTCAACTCCTTCGGACTTCGATGAACTGAAGCGTAACCGCTGTCGAAAACCTCGTAACTCTTTGTTTACCAAGGAGTTTTCCGTTTCGACTGCGCCGGAAGTGGGGCGAATTATAGACAGATATAATTCGCCGTCAACCCCTAATTTCAGCCTTACTCGGATTTAAGCGTAATACGCGCAAATGCCTTCTTTCCGGCCTGGCAAACATGGGTCGCGCCCAGTGCATATATAAAGGTGCGATCAACCACTTCGCCATCTATACGCACACCGCCGGAACCGAGCAGATCACGCGCGACTGCCGAGTTCTTCACCAACCCTGCTTTATTAAGCACAGCCGCAATCGGCATATCCTCAGTCGCAGTCAGCTCGATCTCTGGCAAGTCATCCGGCAACTCACCCTCCTTCATACGGTTACCCGCGCCACGGTGAGCGTTCGCCGCCGCCTCTTCACCATGGAAGCGTGCAACAATCTCTTCGGCCAGCTTGATCTTGATATCCCGCGGATTGGCGCCAGCTTCAACATCTGCACGCAACGCATCGATCTCATCCATGGAGCGGAAGCTGAGCAATTCGAAGTAGCGCCACATCAGCACATCCGGAATCGAAACCAGCTTGCCATACATGACACCCGGAGCTTCCTGGATACCGACGTAGTTGCCCAACGACTTGGACATCTTCTTCACACCATCCAACCCTTCGAGCAACGGCATAGTCAGAATGCATTGAGCCTCCTGACCATAACTGCGCTGTAGCTCACGCCCCATCAGCAGGTTGAACTTCTGATCGGTGCCACCCAACTCGACATCCGCGCGCAACGCAACCGAGTCGTACCCTTGAACCAGCGGATACAGGAACTCGTGGATAGCAATTGGCTGATTGGTCGAATAGCGCTTGTCGAAGTCATCGCGCTCAAGCATGCGTGCCACAGTGTATTGCGAGGTCAGACGAATGAAATCCGCAGGCCCCATCCTATAAGGAAGATCACCTGGTGACCCAGATCCTGGAACTGGCGCAACTTATTAATAAGCACCGTGTGCCCCAGGTGCAAATCCGGCGCAGTCGGATCGAAGCCAGCCTTAATACGCAGCGGCTGGCCGCGCTTGAGCTTCTCGATCAGCTCGGACTCGACCAACAGTTCTTCCGCACCACGTTTGATCAGCGCTAGCTGCTCTTCAACCGACTTCATAACAGACCCGCAAGGCTCAGATTCAAAGGGAACCAACCATACAAGATCGCGCACCAAATACAAGTTTTGCCCGGCGCACGGACGCCAATCCGCGAACAGAGCATTCGCGACTTGCTTAAGAGATGATTTGGTTATATTTTATACAGTTATTTCATCTTCATCATGTCATTCATCTTTTCCAATTCATCTTTTCCAAAGTCAAATTACCTATGACCACAGAACCGTCTAAAGCGCCGCCGCTTTATCCGAAGACTCATCTGCTCGCGGCGAGTGGCATTGCCGCCCTCCTCAGCCTGGCGCTCCTGGTATTCCCTTCCAGTGACGTTGAAGCCAAAAAGACAACCCTGAGCCTTGAACTGGAACGTCCTGCAGAACAACTGACACAAGATCAAGACGCTGCTGAAGCCGTTCAAGCCACAAACGAGCCGGTCGAATCTCCATTCGCCCAGATCGAAGACAGCACCGACGATACCAAGGAAACAGCTAAAGCGGCACCGGTCCCGGCACCGGTGGTTGAAGAGAAGAAAACGCCAGGTCACCGGGAAGTGATCGTTGCCAAAGGCGACACCCTCTCCACATTGTTCGAGAAAGTCGGGCTTCCAGCCGCTTTGGTGCACGACGTATTGGCCAGCGACAAGCAAGCCAAGCAGTTCACCCAGCTTAAACACGGCCAGAAACTCGAGTTCGAACTGGGCCGCGACGGCCAGTTGACCAATCTGCACAGCAAGATCAACGACGTTGAAAGCATCAGCCTGAGCAAAAACGCCAAGAGTTATACCTTTAACCGCATCACCGCCAAGCCAACCGTGCGTTCCGCCTATGTTCATGGCGTGATCAACAGCTCGCTCTCGCAATCCGCAGCGCGTGCCGGCCTGTCCCACAGCCTCACCATGGACATGGCCAGCGTGTTTGGCTACGACGTCGACTTCGCCCAGGATATTCGCCAGGGTGACGAGTTCGACGTGATCTACGAACAGAAAGTCGTCAACGGTAAAGCGGTCGGCAACGGCCCCATTCTTTCTGCCCGTTTCACCAACCGCGGCAAGACTTACACCGCCGTGCGCTACACAAACAAGCAAGGTAACAGCAGCTATTACACGGCCGAAGGCAACAGCATGCGCAAGGCGTTCATTCGTACGCCGGTGGACTTCGCCCGTATTAGCTCGCGTTTCTCCATGGGTCGCAAGCATCCAATTCTGAACAAAATTCGCGCTCACAAAGGCGTCGACTACGCAGCGCCTCGCGGCACGCCGATCAAGGCTGCCGGTGACGGCAAAGTACTGCTGGCCGGTCGCCGCGGTGGTTACGGCAATACCGTTATCATTCAGCACGGCAACACCTACCGCACGCTGTACGGACACATGCAAGGCTTCGCCAAAGGCATCAAGACTGGCGGCAACGTCAAGCAAGGCCAGGTGATTGGCTATATCGGCACTACCGGACTCTCGACCGGCCCGCACCTGCACTACGAGTTCCAGGTCAACGGCGTTCACGTCGATCCGCTGGGCCAGAAATTGCCAATGGCCGATCCGATCGCCAAGTCCGAGCGCGCACGCTTCCTGCAACAAAGCCAGCCGCTGATGGCGCGCATGGCGCAAGAAAAAGCCACCCTGCTTGCTTCGAGCAAACGCTAAGCCATGGCGCTCTATATAGGTGTGATGTCCGGTACCAGCCTTGATGGCCTGGACATTGCGCTGATCGAGCAAGCACCGGCGATCAAACTGATCGCCACGCACTACATTCCCATGCCCGAATCCCTGCGCGCCGAGCTGCTTGGCTTGTGCGCCAGCGGGTCTGACGAGATAGCCCGCAGCGCCATTGCTCAGCAAAACTGGGTAAAACTGGCCGCCCAGGGCATCAATACCTTGCTTTCAGATCAACACCTGAAACCTGACGACATCCGAGCGATTGGCAGCCACGGCCAAACCATTCGCCACGAGCCTGCACGCGGTTTTACCGTGCAGATCGGCAACCCTGCCCTGCTGGCCGAATTGACCGCAATCACCGTCGTCAGTGACTTTCGTAGCCGCGATGTGGCAGCTGGCGGACAAGGTGCGCCGCTGGTTCCAGCTTTCCATGAAGCCTTGTTTGAACAGCGCAGCGGCAACCGTGCAGTCTTGAATGTTGGCGGCTTCAGCAATCTCAGCCTGATCGAGACCGGAAAACCCGTCTCGGGCTTTGACTGCGGCCCGGGCAATGTCCTGCTGGACGCCTGGATTCACCAGCAGCGCGGTGAGACCTTCGACCGTGACGGCCAGTGGGCAGMAAGCGGCACCGTGGAGCCTGTACTGCTGAAAGCCCTGTTGAACGATCCATTCTTCCTGACCAAGGGCCCCAAAAGCACCGGCCGCGAAGTGTTCAACCTGCAATGGCTGACACAACACCTGGCGCGCCTGCCCACATTTGCTGCGCAAGACGTGCAAGCCACGTTGCTTGAGCTGACGGCGCTGACCATCGTCGAATCGCTACAAGCCGCACAAGCCGATACGCAAGAACTTCTGGTCTGTGGTGGCGGCGCCCATAACGCGACGCTGATGGCACGGCTTGCCAGCCTGCTGCCAGACGCCAAGGTCAGCAGCACTGCAGCCTATGGCGTAGACCCGGACTGGGTCGAAGCCATGGCCTTCGCCTGGTTGGCTCACTGCTGCCTCGAAAGCATCCCGGCCAATCGCCCAAGCGTCACTGGCGCTCGCGGATTACGCGTCCTCGGCGCCATCTACCCCGTCTGAATGCCAGACAGCAAAACGCCGCAAAACCGTGAGGCCATGCGGCGTTTTGTGATGCGGTGAGGTGCCATCAGATCGAAAACGAAGAGCCGCAACCACAGGTTGTGGTGGCATTCGGGTTCTTGATCACGAAACGCGAACCTTCCAGACCTTCCTGATAATCCACCTCGGCACCCGCCAGGTACTGGAAGCTCATCGGATCGACGACCAGACTCACACCCTCGCGCTCGACGATGGTGTCGTCATCGGCTACTTCTTCATCGAACGTGAAGCCGTACTGAAACCCTGAACAACCGCCGCCCGTAACGAATACGCGCAGCTTCAAGCGATCATTACCCTCTTCATCGACCAGGCTCTTCACCTTGTGCGCGGCACCGTGGGTGAATTGCAAAGCCGTGGGGGTGAAGGATTCGACGCTCATGCTGACTATCTCCCGGTGTTACACCGCCATAATGCGTGATGACGCGCATTATCCGCTTCTCCCAGAAAATCGGTCAACTATTGTTACGGTATATCAATCAACACAATGGTTAGCCCGGAATACAAAAAGGCCCGTTAAACGGGCCTTTTTGCTGAGCAGGATAAAGCCTTAAGGCAGCATGCCTGCATGGGACAGACCCAAGCGCTCGTCCAGACCGAACAGGATGTTCAGGTTCTGCACCGCCTGACCCGACGCGCCTTTGACCAAATTGTCGATCACCGACAGCACCACCACCAGATCGCCGTCCTGTGGACGATGAACTGCAATACGGCAAACGTTGGCACCCCGCACGCTACGGGTTTCCGGATGACTGCCAGCCGGCATGACATCGACGAACGGTTCGTTGGCGTAGCGCTTCTCAAACAACGCCTGYAAGTCTATGGAGCGGTCGACCACGGTTGCATAGAGCGTGGAGTGAATACCACGAATCATCGGCGTCAGGTGCGGCACAAAAGTCAGGCCGACGTCCTTGCCCGCTGCGCGACGCAGCCCCTGGCGAATCTCCGGCAAGTGACGATGCCCTTTAACGGCGTAGGCTTTCATGCTCTCGGAGGTTTCGGAATACAGCGAACCGACGCTTGCACCACGACCTGCACCGCTGACACCCGACTTGCAGTCAGCGATCAGACGCGAAGTATCGGCAAGACCTGCTTCGAGCAACGGCAGGAAGCCCAGTTGCGTAGCGGTTGGGTAGCAACCCGGCACCGCGATCAGGCGTGCTTGCCTGATCTGCTCACGATTGACTTCCGGCAAACCGTAGACCGCTTCTTCCAGCAACTCTGGCGCACCGTGTGGCTGACCATACCACTTGGCCCATTCGTCCGCGTCCTGCAGACGGAAGTCTGCCGACAGGTCGATGACCTTGGTCCCGGCTGCCAGTAATTCACCGGCCAGCGCATGCGCTACACCGTGCGGAGTGGCGAAGAACACCACATCGCAGGCACCGAGTGTTTTGATGTCCGGAACGCTGAACGCCAGGCCGTCGTAGTGGCCTCGCAGGTTCGGGTACATGTCGGCAACGGCCAGGCCTGCCTCGGATCGGGAAGTGATCACTACCACTTCAGCTTGCGGATGTTGCGCCAACAGACGCAGCAATTCGACACCGGTGTAACCC
>NZ_JBFTLU010000381.1:0-7982 GCF_056396605.1 Pseudomonas sp. 05T35 | reverse complement strand
GCCCAAACCATCCCAGCATCAAACTCGCGATCATAGTCGCCAGCGGGACACCCAAGCCCCAAAGCCAGGCCCGGCGCGACTCACGCTGCCAATGTTGCTCCGGTGCGGCCCCATGCAAAAATGCGCCCTCGGCAAAGGCATAGCCACCACGCAGGGTACGCCGCCACCATTGGCCGAAGCGGGTCATGGCCGCATCGTGCAAGGTCATTTCGTCAGCCAGGCGCCAGACCTTCCATCCATTCGCACGCAGACGTACACACAGCTCAGGCTCTTCCCCGGCAATAAGATCCGCTCGAAAACCAGACACTGCGGCGAAGGCGTCAGCCCGTATCAGCGCATCGCCACCACACGCCTTGGCCTCACCTATCGGGGTATCCCATTCAAGATCACACAATAAGTTGTAAATCGAACGCTGTGGAAAACGTTCACGGCGCCGTCCACAGACCACCGCAACCTCAGGCTGAGCATCAAGAAAGGCCTGCGCCCGGGGCAGCCAGCCACCGACAACCTCGCAATCACCATCGACAAACTGCACATAACGCATCGCCGGCAATAAACGTTGCACGCAGGCGAATCCTTCATTGCGCGCGCGCAGCCGTAAAGGGAATCGACATATCCAACTCAACCACCTCGACCCCAAGCCGCCGTGCCATCTGGACTGAACCATCCGTTGATCCAGAGTCGACATAAATAACCTTCTGCGCCGCACCGCCCAGCGAAGCCAGGCAACGCTCAAGCCGTAGGCCTTCATTGCGACCGATAACAACGACACCGATACCAGTAGCCATTGAGTTCACTCAGCGATGTAAAACTGCTCGATATCGTCCACCGGAGGGCTCATAAGCATTCCCTTGCTTCTGCGCGCTGCCTTTTCTTGATAGTTGCAGGCACGCCCACTGCCACCGAGTCGTCCGGTACATCTGTCAGCACCACGGCATTGGCACCAATCACGACGTTGTTACCAATGCGGATATTGCCCAGCACCTTGGCCCCGGCACCGATATCAACGTTGTTACCCATCACCGGGGCAATCGGCTCATCCACATTCTTGAGCCCCACGACCACGCCATTGCGGATACGGCAATCATCGCCGAACTGAGCATATCCACTGATCACGATTCCGCCGAAATGATCGATGACGAAGTTGCGCCCGATCACCACCTCACACGGCAGTTCGACACCCGTCACGATCTGCACCAATTTGAAGAGCACTTTGTATATAAAGGAGAACAACTTTCGCAAGAATGCCGGGCGCACTCCGTAGCGCCAGCGCCCAAAGCGATAAACCAGCATCACCCAGAACCCCTGAGCTGCCCAATCACCAGCGTATGCACGCAAGTCCGCACGTATATTTTCGAACATAAGTTGACCTACCGTGTTGGTCGGCTAGCAAATTGGGTATCGCGCAGCAACGCCMAAGTATCACGAGCATGCTGCCAACACGCCCCTATGGCGGCTCGGCCGCGGCCTTTCAATAGAGCCTTGAGCGCCAGAATCAGGTCCCCCAGGCTCACCAGCAACATATGTGAGGCCAAACCCGGTAGACCGTGGTGCTTGCGAAAGTACAAAAGCTCGCTTTCGATTTGTAACCTGGGTATCTGTCGACTGACCACATTGAGTTTGACAACCGATTTGGCACTTTCACCGCCGATATGCACCACCGTGGTATGCGGGTAATAAACCACCTTCCAGCCGGCCTGTTTAACGCGTTTGCAGTGATCGACCTCCTCGTAGTAAAGAAAGTAGCGCGGGTCGAACAAGCCAACCTGATCGATGACTTCACGGCGGATCAAGTAATAGCAGCCGGGCACCCAGTCGCACTCCCGGACCGAGGCATGATCCCAGTCCATGTCGTCGACCCTCTTCACCACAGGGAAAAAGCGTTCAAGCCCTGTACGCGAGAGGAAGACATTCAACGGCGTCGGAAAATAGCGACAGGAGGGCTGCAAATCACCCTCTCGCCCAACCAACCGAACGCCGAGGACTCCGCAATCAGGGTGAGCCTCCATGTAATCGAGGGTCTTGCTCAGGGTATCAGCAGCAACGAAGGCATCGGTATTGAGGAGCAACGCGTAGTTGCCCTGCAGGTGCTCAACCAATTGATTGTTGGCACGACCAAAGCCAACATTATTTTCATTGGCCAGCAGCAATGCCTCTGGACAAATAGTTGCCAGGCACTCCAGTGAATTATCGGCAGAGGCATTATCCACCACTAAATAGCGCGTTCGATCTGCACTATTTGACTCGCGCAACGCATTAAACATGGGCTGCAGCAGCGTCGCTGTATTGTAGTTAACCACTAACACATCAAGAGGGACACTACTCATTAGATCGCCCCCCAAGAAACGGCTGAACTCTCATCGTCGGATTACAAAACCTTTTATAAATCGACATCATTCAAGCCCCGTTTAAAACAATCGTTCCTAAGAAAAACTCCTCACACACGCGTCATTAAGTGCCGCTTCAAATAATTTTGCAGAGTTCTCCCAAGAACTTGAAGCCACCGTTTGACATGCCATTTCTGAAACCGCACGCCACCCCTGCTCGTCTAAAGTCAATAGCCATTCAACACCATGAGCCAAGGCAACAGTATCATCAATATCGGCCAGTACGCCGTTTTTGAAACAAGCTATTGCCTCTAACGGCCAGCCCGTACGCGTTGAAACTACCGGAGTCCTACACGCCATCGCTTCCATCGCCGTCAGATTAAAGCCTTCTTCACTCCGGCTTGCTGCGAGCCAGACATCACATTGTGCATATAAATCACGAATACGATGTTGATCGGGAGAAAGATGAAACTCAAGACTCTTTGGAAGTTTTAAAAGACCACTCGGAGGAGCACTTCCAAAGGCTATAACTCTAAGTTTTGAAAATTTTTTCTCGAGCAAAGAAACTACCTGGAGCGCAACATCAACCCCCTTAAATGGCGCTTCATGATACAAAAAACCGATTGTTGGGCAACGCTGTTTTCCCCTCGGCGCGGAAAAAAATTGCTGATGATCGACACTATTCCCAACCAGGCTAACATCAGAGTCGCCATACTCCCTGCTCATGACATCAGCCAACCACTTCGAAATGGTTATCTTATGCAAAGGCATCTTATAGGTCGCCACCACCCTATCCACCGGGCAATAAGGAAACACTTCATGCCCCTGCACAAAATATACTTTTACACCCTTGGCCTGACCTAGAGAGTTCACCCACTCAGCCGTTTCCCACCACGTTGCAATTACAACATCCGCATCTGGAACATCCGAATCCACAATAGGCCTGTATTTTTCTATCACCCGGTGATCAAGACCAAGACCGTCTAAATGAGATGGACTTCTTTCGCTTATCGGCAACCCCTCACCCGTGATGAAATTCTTCATCTTCTTATCCAGCGGAACAGGAGGTGCAGGCGGGGAAACGAGCGTTACATCATGACCCATTTCAAACCATTAGATCACCTCCAAAACCGCTGAAAGCCTATTCAAACTCAATGCACTTCCAGCCAAGCAATTTCCATCAATCAACACATCGTGACGGTCTGTCACAGCATTGGAAACAGCAAGAGACATCGATCGAATCAAAGCCATTTAGCAACACCCAACACTAACTCTCCACACACAGCCCCCACCGCCAGCATTGGCAGCACCACCAGTTCACGCTTGAGATCGAACAGCCCCACCTGACGATTGACATAAACAATCAGGACAAGCGTAGGGAACGTATGCAGGGCAACACCCCAAATCGCATACTTTACCCCGCCAATCGCCAGCAGCAGCGGCAGTAGCACCCATAACGAGACAATGCGAATAATGTTATCCATGGCCTGGTACTTTGTGAGTCCCAAGGCAAGCCAAACTTGATGCGCCACCGTGTAGCGCAATGTGAAAAAGGAAAGTGAAAGAATGGCCATCATGGTGCCGGCAGCGGCATAACGCTCATCGTATAACCCACCCACGATCAGCGGGCTGACGGTCAAGAACAGTCCACAGACAAACAGCAAAGCAAGATCGAAAATCAATCTGAAGCGGTAATACAAAACGCGCAGCCGCGCGGTGTCATTACTTCTTGAGGCTTCACTGAAGGCCGGCAGGGCCACGGCCCCGGCCAACCTGAGCACGGCGGTTTGAAGAGTGCCCAAAATCAGCACCGCAATGGAGTAGACGCCCAGTTCAGTGGCCGACATGCTGCCGCCGAACCAGATGCGATCACCATACATGGCCAATACTCCCACTGCCGAAGACAACAGTATCCAACGGCCGAAGACGACTAACTCTTCAAGCGCAGAGCGGTCCCACTGTAGACGGTTAGGCGGGCCCTGAAACCATAGATGACCAATAACGGTGCCGACCATGGCCGAGACCAGGCCTGCAATCACCAACGACCAGACAGACCTGGTGAAGTAACCGATGCCCAGCATCACCAGCAGGCCCGCAAGCTGGGACGCAAAGTCGAGGAGCACCACTTTCTTTTGCTGGAAATCGCGAACGGCCAAGTCGAGTTTCGTCGACTGGAACCCAAAGATGATCGCGGTAAAACCGGTAAAGGCCAACACCAGCGGCAACTCCGGTGCGGCATAGGTGGAATTGGCCGGCCACAGATTGATGACTTGCGCAAACCAGGTGAAGCCCGCGATTAGCAGTGTCGAAGCAAAAAGGACAACGCCACGCAGGATCTGCACTGTCCAGGCGGTATTGAGAAACACTGGATCGTCGCCACGCGGGCTCTGGATAATGTTCTGGCGCAAACCGACATCGGAAAGCAAGTGCAGAACCACCGAAACGGTGGTGGCGATGATCATTACGCCGAAAATTTCCGGCATCAGCAGACGCGCCATTACCAGGTTGCCGCCCAAGCGAATTGCTTGAGAGGCAACAAGCGCACCCAGATTCCATGCCCCAGCAGATATCGCTCGCCTGCGAAGGCTCAACGATGGCGATAAATCAATTGGAGGCATGACATCAACCCCAAACTCAAATGGTACGCACGTTACTATAGCTACAATTGGTCATCTCACTAGCCGATGCTCACCCATCCATGAGTTCAAGAATCCATGCCTGAGCACTTTCGCGCGCTGATCGTCATTCTGGTTTTAGCTGGCGTCGTTTTTGCCCTGGCGCGTCGACCAGCAGAAGACCTGATCCCACACCACGACTTCACTCGTCGCCGCAATCTGTGGTTCGCATTGACGCTACTGGCCTTTGTCTCGCACAGTTTCTGGGTGTACGCGGGCATTGCCGCTATCATTTTGACCGTCGCACGACAACGCGAACGCAATCCTCTGGCACTGTTTTTCCTTCTGCTGTTTCTCATCCCGCCGGCCCCGGCACAGATTCCCGGCTTCGGCCTGATCAACTATTTTTTTGCACTTAACCATATTCGTCTGCTCGCATTGTGTCTGTTGTTGCCAGCTTTTTTCAGGATACGCAGGCAAGCAAGCACACTGAGCTTCGGACGCACCTGGCCTGACAAACTGCTAGCGGCCTACCTCTTGCTGACGAGCCTGCTTTACCTGCGTGACACCACGCTGACCGACACCTTGCGCCAGACGCTCTACCTGTTCACAGACGTTTTTTTGCCTTACTACGTTGCCAGCAGGGCACTGAAGGAACTCAGCGACTTCAAGGATGCTCTGTTGGGATTTGTACTCGCCGCCATGGTGCTGGCGCTTATTGGTCTCGTCGAATTTGCCCGCCATTGGCTGCTGTACAACGCGCTGATTGTCGCCCTGGACATGCACTGGGGAATGTCCAGCTACCTGGATCGTGGTGACTCATTACGCGCCAGCGCCACCACCGGCCAGGCAATCGCACTGGGTTACGTCATTAGCGTGGCCATCGGCTTTTACCTGTTCTTGCACGAGAGCGTACGCAGCCGATTGCAGCAATGCCTCGGCGCGCTCTTGCTGGCTGGCGGTCTGTTTGCACCGCTGTCGCGTGGCCCCTGGATCGGTACGGCCGTCATGATCACCGTGTTCATCGCCACCGGCCGTAAAGCTGTCAAACGCCTGATGCTTCTGGCAATCGCCGGGGTGCTCGCCCTTCCCCTGCTGGCCATCGTGCCTGGCGGGCAAAAATTCCTCGATCTACTACCGTTCATCGGTACGGTAGACGTAGAGAACATCACGTACCGGCAGCGCTTGATTGATAACTCAGTGATCGTCATCCAGCGCAACCCTTGGCTGGGCTCTTTCGATTACCGCAACACTCCTGAGATGCAGTCCATGATTCAGGGCGAGGGCATCATCGATATTGTGAATACCTATATCGCCCTGGCGCTGGACATCGGCCTGATCGGATTGACGCTATTCGTGGTTTTTTTCGCCACTGTGCTGCTCAGCATCCGCAGAGCAATGCGTTCGGTCCCCTACAAAGACGATGAGGCGCGCCGACTCGGACGTGCGCTGCTGGCGGTACTGGCCGGGATACTGGTGACCATCTTTACCGTTAGCAGTATCACGGTGATCCCCGTGGTGTATTGGTCGGTGGCCGGACTGGGTGTGGCCTATGCTCAGATGGTGCGCAGGCTCAAGCGCACTGAGACTGCAAGCATTGCGAGCGCCAACCTTCAACCCTGGTAACGCTCATGGCCTCTTTTGTTCACCGCGCCCATATGCTGCTAGTGGTTCTCCTTGCTGTTTGGCCGTTTAGCACCTGGGCGTCGGACTGGGTCTCCAGCGTGGATGAGCGCAGCGGTCTGCCAATGCTGGCGCGCGGTGGCAACCCTGTAGTTTCTTCTTCATTCGCCTTCTGGGGGAGCAACTGGGAATGGACGGATTTGCCGACCGCATTCAAAGTGAACTCCCCTTATAGCTACTCCCTTGCAGGCAAGAACAAAAAGCTGGATTTCGACGTGACTGCGCAGATTCAGAAGGAAGACGAGCAGAAGTTGACCTTGAACATTGCCCTGGATGCACACAGCATGATGCCGGACGTGATGGGCGGGGGCATCGTCTTCAAGTTCGATCCTGCCCTTTACGATGGAGAAATGGGTGAGCCGGCTTTGCTACCCGACAACCGCGGCTGGTCCTGGGGGAATACACAAAGCCGACGCATCGAGATGCGTTTTGAGCCTGCACTGGCAAGTGTGTACTTTGAACCCGGTGATAAATCTCAGGTGCGTGCTTTTTTTTACAAGAACACGATCAAACCCGGCCGCCAAAATTTCAAAGCCACCTTGAGCCTATCTGGCGATGTGGTACTCGGTCCGACCACAACCGAGCGTTTCGGGCTGGCGGATACAAGGAGCTGGCCGAGTGACACGCTCGA
The DNA here is from genome assembly GCF_056396605.1 of Pseudomonas sp. 05T35. Classification (NCBI taxonomy): domain Bacteria; kingdom Pseudomonadati; phylum Pseudomonadota; class Gammaproteobacteria; order Pseudomonadales; family Pseudomonadaceae; genus Pseudomonas; species Pseudomonas sp. 05T35. The sequence continues at coordinate 726 of NZ_JBFTLU010000381.1, read as the reverse complement.
CTGGAAAACCTCGCCGGTCGATCTGTCCTTTCTGAACGCTCACGAAAAACCTGCAGGCAAGCGTGGCTTCGTCAAAGTATCCGGCGAGCAACTGTTATTTGCAGACAACACCCCAGCGCGCTTCTGGGGCACTAACCTGACGGCCTATGCGCTGTTTCGTACGCCAGACGATGCAATCAAGCTGCAGGCCAAACGTCTGTCGGCACTCGGCTTCAATCTCGTACGACTGCACCACCATGACTCCCCATGGGTCAGCCCAAACATCTTTCGCGACAGCAACCTCACGCATGACACTCAGCAACTAAGCCCGGACTCACTGAAAAAAATCGACTGGTGGATCAAGTGCCTCAAAGACGAGGGCATTTATGTATGGCTCGATATGCACGTCGAGCGAGCCTTGACTGCAAACGACAACATCTATGGCTTCGATGAAATGCCAAAGAATGGCCAGAACAACGCCGATCTGAAGGGCTATGCCTATGTAAACATCACCATTCAGCGGGCAATGAAGCGCTTTGCTCAGGCCTATTTGACCCATGTAAACACCTACACCGGACTCGCCTACAAAGACGATCCGGCGATCGCCGCCGTACTGATTACCAACGAAAACGATGTCACCCAGCACTTTGGCAACGCCCTGTTACCAGACAAACGAGTGCCAAAGCACAACAAGATCTACATGGCCGAGGCCGAGGCCTTTGCGCACCAGCACAATCTATCTGCAAG
>NZ_JBFTLU010000380.1:0-4559 GCF_056396605.1 Pseudomonas sp. 05T35 | reverse complement strand
GATTACGGCTGAACGCATTATCGTTGACCTTGAACTCATCGCTTTTGGAAAACTCGTGGGCCAGCGCCGCCCGGACATAAGGCTTCAGCGTGCCACCGCTGGCCATCGGCATGTCACGACCTGCGGTCAGCCCGGCCTTACCCACGAATGACCAGGTCCGGTCGCCCTTGGCTTGCATGCCGTTCTCAAGTTCATAATCCTGGCCCTGAATGTATGCGGTCGACCAGCGAGTGAAGGGCTCGATGAAATAGCCAGACTTGAGTTTGATGTTACGGCCGAACTCCACGGAGCCGCTCACCCCGGTGTTGCCATAATCACCYTTGGCCTTCGTACCATCACTCATTGCAACGTCCGCCTTGTTCTCGAAGCGGTTCAGCTTAAGGGTGCTATCGACGTAATACCCGAGTTCACTCAACCAGGTCAGGTAGCTGCCCAGGGAGTAGCTGTCGACAGTGCCGGAACTGCCGTGGTTCAAAGAGAGGTTCGACTGGCTATAACCGGCCATCACCCCCAGCAACCACTGACCGTCGCCCAACGGCGTATCGACACCCAACGCGAAGCCTTGCTGCGTTTGCCGATAACTATCGCCGAATGCCCCACCGACGTTGTACTTGCTGCCAAAAGCGCGGCTCCAGGCCCCCGACTTGCCGGGGTTGAAGCGCACTTCGCCCATGCGTGTACGCAACAAGGCTTCTTCGCCATACAAAACGGTGCGTGGCGCGCCAAACAAGGCACTGACGACCTGAGTGGAAGGACTGACGCTACGCTTGCTCGGATCGAGGAACCAATCGTTGCCCGAGGCACTTTTACTCAAGCCATAGGAATAGGTCCCCAGATCGACCTCATTGTTGGCATTGGCCAGCGAAAATCGCGCATCGCCACCTTGTTGTGTGCGCACCACGGTGATCGGCTCACCACTGGCCGGATCGACACCGCTGCTGGTGATCAGCAGTCGATGATCGCCGGTAGCGGTGCCCATGACCTTCAACAGATCGGTCTCACCCGTAGTGAAGTGGGTGCGCATGATAAACAGGCCGCGGCCCGACAGATTGGTGACATCCAGTTGTTTGTAGTCATTGCCATTATCGGCACCAAACCTGACAGTGCCCTCGGTGTGCAGGTCGCCGACCTGGCTGTTGCCGGTCATGGCCCATTCGGATTGATGATCGATGCCGAGCGTGGCGACGTTCTCCAGGCGCCCGGTCAACAGCGAACCTTGCTGCAACTGCACATTAGCGGTGCTGCCCGCCTCGGCGATCACATCACCCGTCAGCGAGGCCTGGTTGAAGTTCAGGTTGGCGGTGCTGTTACCGGCCACCTGAACATTGCCTTCCAGTGCACTGCTGCCAACATTCATGTTGACCGACGCCGCTCCCGCCACTTCAAGAATAGTGCCGTTGCCGCCCTTGAGGGTCGAACCGTTAATGACATGAATGTCAGTAATGGTGTTCGTTGCCCCGGCATTGTCCACAACGATCGCAGAACCGGTTTTGCCTTCCGCGCTTGAATTGTCCAGCACCAGTTGGCTGCCTTCGCCCGGGACTTCAACCTTGACCGTCACACCGTTATGGCCACCGATGATGTGAGTACTGTTGCTGGCTGAAGCGGAACCGCTGAAAAGACTCAGCCCGGTACTCGTAGCCCCGGCTCCTTCAACCGTCGAGTTCGAAAGCGTGAGCGTGCTGAAGGCGGTGACTCGCGCCCCGAGTGTCTGCCCGATAATGCGGCTACCCGTGACCGTGGCGGTAGAGCCTGTAGGAGTGCCTTGCTCGTGTGCGACTTGCAGGCCTGTATTGACGCTGGAGACAGTGCTGTCGGTAATGGTCGCGGTGCTGTTGACCAGCTCCACGCCCCCCCGACCGCCATTACCGTTTACCGAAGCTTTGTCCAGGTTTACGTGAGAACCGTCCTCAGCAGAAATTTGCCGGGTGACTCCCCCGTTGACATTGACAGTCGATTGCAAGGCGTTGATGTCAAGCGCCTCGGTACCCTTGATGACGTTCAATACCGAGTTACTTGCCAGCGACCACGCTTGCGCACCCTCTGACGGAATGACGGTCCAGCTCTCGTCCACCAGATCCCGAGCATCAGCCTCGAAGGCTACAAGCGAAATCATGGCCAGCGAAGGCGCACCCAATGCAATGGCAATGGGCCTCAAATTGAACCGATACTTCATGAAATATCCACCTGATATATTTTCAAATCCTACGATTGAATGATGTCGGCGGGAGAGCCCACCGCAAGAGGAGGCAGAGACTACGGATACAATCGCCAATCGTATGTAGGAATAATCTTTTTCCTATATGGAATTCGTCTTACTCATTTTGAAAAAAAGGGCGGATGTATCCGCCCCCAAAGGTATTGATTCAATCAGCGGCGACGATTGGGAGTCCCTTCGCAATAGTTCTCATCAGAGAGCAGCGTTACCTTCTTCCGGTTCCTGTCAGAAGGTACCGGTTCGCCAGCCACAGGCACTTCGAACCAGACGGTGAGAGAACCGGATGGCAGTCCGGATGCTTGCGTTGGTTGAATGGGCTTGATGTATTTCAAGTACGGAATATTGATCACAAACTCTCCACCCGGTTCACTGCCTTGAATCTGGTACGGCATCTTAAACTCGGTTCCTGGTATTACGTCTGTCCCATCCAGTTCTTTTGCACCATAAGAATGAACAGTAACAATAGTACCTGCTGGCATATAAGCGGAAATGATTTTAACCGTCACAGGCAGCCAAATATCCGAGGTACCTTCATTACCGTCAAAACTCAGGCAATTGACATCACCTTTAGCATTGAGCGGGAATGTAGGTTGAAGGAACGTAATACGTTCTTTTTCGACTTCAACCTCTTGCGGCTCCGACGACATCGTATTTCGGCCATCGACATACTGAATGTCCCACGACGCGTTGTGAAATCCAGGACCGACACTTTCAATGATTGAAGCGGGAATTTGCCGCTTGATTTCAGTCTCCCCACCCCTCAGTAAGATAGGTCCTATCTTGTGCCCTGCGTAGATTAAAAAGCACTGTTCATTCGCCTCTGGCTCCCAAGTGTCACCCGTTGCTCTCATCGGGGTACTGATCCAGACGGGGCCTTTCAGATCTTCTGCCGTGATTTTGTTGGGGGTCAGGGAATCCCCCATAACGGTCACTTTGGCCATTTGTTTGCTGACCAGATCTGGAAGTTCATCACCCTTATCCGGTCCGGCAGTAACGAAGTCAATGATAGCGTGGGTATCCATTGAAGTACGTGGAGGAGCACCGCGACGTATGAACTCGTAATACGCCCTCACCTCTACTTCGATATCAGAAGTACCAAACAAGGGTTTAAGGTGTTCGTGGTAGTACAGTTCGAACTGTAGCCGCGACTGGCCACCCAAATCCTGTTCACCGACAAAGATCGGGATCCCCCCCGTCATGGGCGCAAGATAGAGTTTGATTATATCGGTATTCAGGCCATTATCCGGGCGCGGCACCTCGGCATAGACACGCCCCGCGAGGTCTTTCAGGTCAAGTGCATCCGGTTTGATTGCAGTCGGAATCTCGACGGGTTTAAGCACGGCATCAGGCTGGATTCTTACCGTGATTGTACGTTCAAGAGAAACCAGACTGAAATTCCCAACAAGGTCTTTCAATCGGTAGAACAGATACCACGTGCCATTAGTCAGAGGAACGGGAATGTCTGCTACCGGAAATCGTACCTGGCCGCTAGGAGGCAATGGAATCTTGATGACTTCCTTCGGAGGTGCTGTTTGTGAATAGGTATCATCGAACCAGACTTCGACTTCATCATCCTGTCTATAATAGCTAAAGGCCGTTGAAATATTACATTCGACGTGAGTGTTGCGAAGTAACCAGTCGCTGTCCAGGTCCTTGCCGGGCGCAGGGTTTGTAAACGTGGCCCTTACAGGGTTGCTTACGACACCTGTTTGCTTGTTCTTATAGGGTTGGAATCTGTCAACCTTTATCGATAGATACTGCGGGGTCGTTGGGTTTAGAGTGTCCCCGTTTATAACTCTGATGYCTATTTCCCAATCCGTGGCCGACTTACTGGCATCGTCGTCCAGCAACTCACTGGAAAGAAATTTGACCTCTAACGGCCATTTACGATCAGCAATTGGCCCAAGATTGCCAGTGCCCACAGTCTTCGTCGTACCCGTACGCGGGTTACGCAAGCGAATTTGATAGGAGTCGGCAGTATGGGGTGTAGTAGAGTCATATGACTCCAGCTGGACAAGAATATCCGTCAGATCGAACAATGCTTTCGGTACATGATTTTCGAGCAGCAGACCATCCATAAGCGTCTTGCCTGCGAGCGTACCGGGATCATCCAATCTTAAAAACCGAAGTTCATCTCGAGATTTTTCCGCCAGTTCCCGTTTACCAAGGCTCAACAGGCCCAGATTTTCTTTAGCCGTCATTTCATGTACTCCATCACTGATTAGCTAATTTTTTGCGCTCAAGCCAATTCATGCCCAAGAACACATTACCGTTGCCCCGCTATTTCATTGCCGGCGCAATACCGAAGCGGGTCTCCACGTTCGCAAGACTTCTGGAGACG
>NZ_JBFTLU010000379.1:0-4560 GCF_056396605.1 Pseudomonas sp. 05T35 | reverse complement strand
GAGGAAGTCTCTGCAATGGTCTCGGTCCCAAGTACCGGCTGGTTCGTCGTTGCCCGTTTGCCGAGCAGTGAGGCTTTTGCGACAGTCGATCGCACACAGCATTTTTTGATCAGGGGGGCGTTTATATCCATTTTGATTTTCGCCGTGTTCTCGTCCATTGGCCTGTACTTTGTCTTTCGTCATCTGTTTCGTGCCGCCGCGCAGGCTGACCGCATGACGCGCGATGAACGGCCACTGGCCCCCTTGCCAGTCACGCGCAATGATGAAGTCGGTCATTTGATCTCGGCCTTCAATCGTTTGTTGATCAAGCTGGATGAAAAACAGGCCCAGCTTAAAAAAATTGCTCATCACGATATGTTGACGGGGTTACCCAATAGGCATCATCTCTCGGGCCGGCTTCGCCACGTGTTGGCACTGGCACAACGCAAAGAGGCGGGTGTGGGCCTGTTGTTCATGGACCTCGATGGCTTCAAGCATATCAATGACACCCTTGGCCACGAGGCGGGTGACGAGGTGTTGCGGCAGGTGGCGAGGCGTTTTCGCCGGGTTGTCCGGGAGACCGATACCCTGGCGCGCATCGGGGGTGATGAGTTCGTTGTTCTGCTGAGTGACCTTGGGGACGATGCCGAAGAGATCGTGAGCACCGTCGCGACTAAATGTATTGAAGCACTGGGAGCGCCGTTTTTTATTTCCGGTACGGTCTGCATCGTGGGTGTTTCGATTGGCATTGCACTGGGGAATGGGGAAAGCTCTGCAGATATGCTCCTGCTGGCCGCCGATCGTGTCATGTATCAAGCCAAAAAAACCGGACGCGGCCGGTATGTGACCTACAAGCTTTAGGCAACAATRCCCGAGAGCCCGCCTGGGCGTCGAAGCCGTCGCCGCGAAGACAGGGGGGGGCGTCCATTGATTGCTCCCGGACGATGGGGCTGTAAACTGGCCGCGGCCTACACGATCGCCCCTTTACCACTTCAAGCAAGAGATCCTCTCATGGCAAACCAAGACCTGACCTTTATCCCCGACCCGGACCCGGAATCCATCTCCTCCGATGTCGCCGGTTTCGGCGGCCTGCTGGTCTCGACCCAGATCCCCACCCGCGCTGACGGCAGTCTGGAGTTGGGTGGCATCACCGAGCAGAGCGAGTGCACGTTGCAGGCACTCAAGGTCGCGCTGGAGCGGGCCGGCAGTTCCATGGACCGGGTCATGCACTTGACCATCTACCTCACCGACATGGCCGACCGCGCCGCCTTCAACGAGGTCTATCAGCGCTTTTTCGCCAAGCCGTGGCCGGTGCGCGCCGCCGTTGGCGTAGCCGCCCTGGCAGTCGAAGGCATGCGCGTGGAAGTCACTGCGATGGCGGCCAAGGGCTGAGTCCGCGAGTCAGTCATTGTGCGCAGTGAGGATGTCGGTCCCCAGGTGTGGCCGACAGTTGAGGTAGGCCGAGGCTTTCAGCCAGTGCTGGTCGGGATACCAGGAAAACATGAACTGGCCGTCCTTGAGTTTATCGATCACCTGGCGCGCCACTTGCGGGCGCACTGCCGGGCAACCCAGGCTGCGACCGATGCGGCCCTGGCGTTCACTCCATAAGGAATTCACGTAGTCGGCCGCGTGAATCACGAGGTCGCGATCACGTGCGCGGTCATTGAAGCCCGGTTCCAGGCCGTCCATACGCAGCGAGTAACCATGGCTGCCCTGATAGCTTTCCTGGGTGCGAAACAGGCCCAGACTGGACTGATAGCTGCCGATGCGATTGGAGAATTGCGTGGCGAAATTTTCCCCGGATTTTTGCCCATGAGCGACCAGGTCGCGCAGCACCAGGGACTTTTTGCGCAAATCGAAGATCCAAAGACGACGAGCGGTGGATGGTTGCGAATAGTCGATCACGGCCAGGCGCTCGGCTTGCTTAGCGCCACTGTTGACGGCGCATTGCATGGCGTTCAGGGCACTTTGCAGTGCTTGGGGATTGAGTTCCGGAGCGGCGTGCGCGAGGCTGTTATATAACGTTTGATTGTGGGTGTCGGCGGCGAATGCCGGACTGCACATGGCGCACAGCGTCATGGCTGCCAGGCAGTGTCGGCGTAAAARGGTCAGCATGGGTTGAGAGTCCTGTTGTTATTGTTGGCTCCCGACCTCCTGTCGTTCCCTCGGCAGACCTGTGCATACGCTGGCCTTGGTGCTTGCCGCACCTGCTGCAGAGGTTGACCGTCTACCTGACGGCCATGGAGTGGAGTAAAGCAGTTGATCAAAAAGTACGCATGTTACTTGAGCCTTTTCCTGCTCGCTGCGCCACTGGTCGCGACTGCCCAGAACGAGCTGGCTGATCACGACAGCCCATTGAAATTGGCGCTCACTCAATTGCCGGTCGATTGCCCGCGCCTGGCTGCGCACCTGAGTGCGTCGGCGCAAACGCTGTTGCAGGCTTTTTATCAGCAGCAGGACTACGTCCTGATCTGGACGGCCAGCGGACGCTTGTCGGCCTTGCAGGCACAGGTGCAGCAGTTGGCCGATGACGGACTGGACCCGAAACGCTACAGCTTGTCCACGAGCGCTGCCGAAGTGGATGCAGTGTGTGCCGACATCGGCATCAGTCAGCGTTACCTGCAAGCCTTGCAGGACCTGCGTTACGGCCGCTTGCGGCAATCGCGTTTCGAGCCGTTGTGGCATGCACAGGCATTGCCGCACGACCGACCCGCCGAGGTGCTGGCCATTGCCGGGCCGGGTCTGCAAGACATGGCGACAGCTTTTCAACTGGCTCGTCCAAGCCTTGAGCAATACCAGAGCTTGCGCCGTGTTTATGCCCGACAGCGCCAGCGGCCGTTGCCCCATTGGCAGGCGCTTGCCAGTGGCCCCCTGTTACAACCCGGCGCACAGGATGCGCGAGTTCCCGAGCTGGCGAAGCGACTCTTCAACGAAGGCTATCTGGTCAACGTTTCCGCGGGTGTCGGCACGGTCTATAACAAGGAGCTGGTGAGCGCGCTGAAAAACTTCCAGCTGAGCCATTCGCTGCAAGCGGATGGCGTGCTGGGGGAGGGTACCTTGACCGAACTGAACGTCAGCCCGGCGGTGCGGCGCGAGCAGTTGCGGATCAACCTCGAACGTTTTCGCTGGCTGGCGCAGGATCTGGAACCCAATGGTTTGCTGGTCAATGTGGCCGCGGCGACGTTGACCGTCTATCAGGGCGGTACGCCGGTCTGGCAGACACGCACCCAGGTGGGGCGTGCCGAGCGGCAGACCCCGCTGCTGAAGTCGTCGGTCACGCGCCTGACCCTGAACCCGACCTGGACCGTGCCACCGACCATCATGCGGGAAGACAAGCTGCCGGAAATTCGCCGGGACCAGGCGTTCCTCGGTAAACAGAACCTGCAGGTACTGGACAGTGACGGCCATCCGTTGGCGGTGGACGAGATCGACTGGGATAACCCCGGCAACATCCTCCTGCGCCAGGACGCGGGACCGAAGAATCCGCTGGGGCAAATGGCGATCCGCTTCCCCAATCCGTTCTCCGTGTACCTGCACGACACCCCCAGCCAGGCGCTTTTCCAAAAGGCACCGCGGGCGTTCAGTTCAGGCTGCGTTCGGGTCGAGCAAGCGATGCAGTTGCGCGATCTGTTGTTGAGTCCGGCTGAGCGTCAGCGGACCAATGAGTTGCTGGCGACGGGGCTGACCCACGAATTCAGGCTGGCTACGCCGGTGCCGATCCTGCTCAGTTACTGGACCGTGCAAGCCGACCGGCAAGGCCAGTTGCTGTATGCCCCGGATATTTATGGGCGGGATGCCGCATTGTCGGCTGCGCTCGGCGGCAAGTCCTGAGCGTTACTCGCACTCCAGTCGGGAGGTACACGGCATGAACACTGAACCGCGCGAGCAGGGCGAGCCGTTCAAGCGGTTGTTTTTCGCGCTGCCCTGCGCCACTGCGCAACGTCGAGAGATTTCCCAATGGCGAAGCGCTCTGCGGCTTAACAGCGGGCGCCCGGTGCCAGCGGAAAATTTTCACCTGACGCTGATGTTTCTGGGGGCTGTGGCGGTGACGCAGATTCCGGATATCTGCGCGGCTGCCGCGCACGTCCGAACGCCGGGCGAGCGTTTGACGGTCTCTCTYGACCACCTGGATGCCTGGCGCCGCGCCGGCGTTTTGTTACTCATGCCAACGCAGACGTCGTTGCCGTTGCGTCAGTTGGTGTATGCCTTGCATCAGGCGATGCTGCCGCTTGGGTTTGCCGACGCGCCCCGGGAATATCGTCCTCATTTGACCTTGATGCGCGACTTTCGAGAACCGGTCCCGGAATCTGCAACGCCCCCGGACTTTCATTTGAGTGCTGGGCATTTTGCGTTGTTCGAGTCGCATAAAGGCCGCTATCGGGCGCTGGCCGAATGGCCTCTGGTGCCGTAGGTCCAGGATCTTTAGACCTTGGCGGCCTGACAGCCGACCCATCTCTCACAGATGTACACAGTCCAACTGTGGGAGCGGGCTTGCTCGCGAAGGCGCCCTGACAGCCGACCCATCTCTCGCAGATGTACACCGTTCACCTGTGGGAGCGAGCCTGCTCGCGATGGCGGCCT
>NZ_JBFTLU010000378.1:0-4568 GCF_056396605.1 Pseudomonas sp. 05T35 | reverse complement strand
CAGCAACAGCTACAGGGGCGTCGCCAAGCGGTAAGGCAGCAGGTTTTGATCCTGCCATGCGTTGGTTCAAATCCAGCCGCCCCTGCCATTTTCCCATGCTCATCCAGGTATTCCCTCAACCGGCAGGTTTTGCGCGAATACAGGATGATCGTCTATATCGACAACCGCACTCTCTTCCTTGGCTTTTCCGGCGTGTCGAATGCCGGTGGCTGCGCAGCCGTGACCTTGCGCGGCGAAGGCCTCAGCGGTCGCCTGATCGAAACCCGACTGTTACCAACGAAAACCCAACGGTTTATCGAGTTCCTGCGTGAGCAACTCCAGGATGCCTGACGCCGTTCCTTGGGAAAGGGGCCAAGCTATCGCAGCATTGCCCAACGCACCAGCAGCGCCATCGCAAACCTCATTTCTGCCTGCCATTCGAATACTGGAAAGCGCCTCGACTGTCGTAAAAACGACCTGTTGACGCTGAACGCGAACCCTCGTGACTTTTCTGTTGAACGACTGTTCAGCTTCGACTATGTTCGTTCCACCTTCTCCCCGGCTGGTTGCGGGCTTGCGTTTCTTCTTCCCGAACGAGGCACTGGCATGCGGTTTTCACCCTTTGTTGAGCGGATCTCGGGCCAGGGCGTTGCCGCCTGGGATATTCACCATGCCGCGTTCGATGCCCAGCGCCGTGGCGAGGATGTCATCATCCTCAGCGTCGGGGACCCGGATTTCCCCACGCCAGACTTCATTACCGATGCCGCGGTTGATGCCCTGCGTGAGGGCGACACGCACTACACCGAAATCGCCGGTCGCCTGGCCTTGCGCGAAGCCATCGCCGCGCGATACAGCCAACTGTTCGGCCGTGAGCTGCAAGCGTCAAACGTCATCAATGTGGCGGGGGCGCAGAACGCACTGTTCATCACCTCACTGTGCCTGCTGACTGCCGGCGACGAAGTACTTGCCCTGGACCCGATGTACGTGACTTACGAGGCGACGCTCAAGGCCTCCGGCGCGACGCTGGTGCGGGTGCCTTGCGCGGCGGATTCGGGTTTCCGGCTCGATGCCGCGGTGCTGGCCAAGGCCATCACCCCGCGCACCCGGGCGATTTTCCTGTCCAATCCGAACAACCMCACCGGCGTGGTGCTCAGTCGCGAAGAGCTGCAAGCCATCGCGGATCTCGCCATCACCCATGACCTGTGGGTCGTGGTGGATGAGGTCTATGAGAGCCTGGCGTTCGAACGCGAGCACTTCAGTCTGGCGGCCTTGCCGGGCATGGCCGAGCGTTGCGTGGTCATCGGCAGCCTGTCGAAATCCCATGCCATGACCGGCTGGCGGATCGGCTGGATCGTCGCCGCTGAAGCCCTGGTGGCGCATGCCGAAACCCTGATGCTGAGCATGCTCTACGGCTTGCCGGGGTTTGTCATGGAGGCCGCGCTCAAGGCTGTGCAGGCCCATGAGGACGTGACCCACGGCATGCGCGAAATCTATCGCCGTCGTCGTGATCTGGTGGTGAAAGGCTTGTCTGATTGCCCGGGAATTTCAGTGCTCACGCCCGATGCCGGCATGTTCGTGCTGGTGGACGTGCGGGGCACTGGCCTGAGTTCTCTGGAGTTCGCCTGGCGTCTGTTGCGCGAGGCGCAGGTATCGGTTCTCGATGCGGCGGCTTTCGGCGAACCGGCACAAGGCTTTGTGCGGCTCTCGTTCACGCTCGGTGAAGAACGACTGGCCCAGGCCTGCCAGCGTATTCGCGATTTTGTCCGGGTGTTGAAAGGCGAAGCGCCGCGACCGGCGATCACTCGTGTGACCAGCCAAGCGGCCACTGAGCCGGTCGCGGCCAAGACCATGATCGAGGTTGATGGCCTGCACAAACGCTTCGGCAATATCGAAGTCCTCAAAGGCGTCTCCCTGACGGCCCGCGAAGGCGATGTAATCTCCCTGATCGGCGCCAGCGGCTCGGGAAAAAGTACTTTGCTGCGCTGCATCAATATGCTCGAAGTGCCCGACCAGGGGCGCATTCTGGTGGACGGCGAAAGCATTCAGTTGAACTTCGACCGTCCCGGCGCGCCGTTGGTGTCCGACGTCAAACAGCTGGTACGGATCCGTTCGAGCCTGGGCATGGTGTTCCAGAACTTCAACCTCTGGCCCCATCGCACGGTGCTGGAAAACCTCATCGAAGCGCCGACTCAGGTCCTGCGTGAAAGCCGTGCGGAGGCCACTGAACGGGCCGAAGCCTTGCTTGAACGCGTCGGGCTTGCGGCCAAGCGCAACGAGTACCCGGCGTTTCTCTCCGGGGGACAGCAACAACGGGTGGCTATCGCCCGGGCCCTGGCCATGCGGCCCAAGGTCATGCTGTTCGATGAACCCACCTCGGCACTCGACCCGGAACTGGTCGGCGAAGTGCTGCGGGTGATCCGCTCTCTCGCCGAAGAAGGCCGGACCATGATCCTGGTGACCCATGAGATGGCCTTTGCACGCGATGTCTCTTCCAAAGTCGCCTACTTGCATCAAGGGTTGATCGAGGAAGCCGGTTCGCCGGATGAAGTGTTCGTACACCCACGCAGCGAACGTTGCCGACAATTCGTCAACGCTCATCAGACTCGCTAATAACATAAAAAAAAAGGGGAACAATCATGGGAAATCGACGTTTGGCAAACTGGTTGACCGGCGTGGCCTGCGTAATGCTGGCCGGCATGAGTGCGGCACAGGCGCAGCCGATCAGGTTCGCGGTCGCCGCCGAACCGTATCCGCCGTACACCGAGAAGCAGGCCAACGGTGAATGGAAAGGCTTTGAAGTCGACCTGATCCACAAGCTGTGCAGCGAAATGAAAGCCGAGTGCGAGATCAAGGAAGTGGCGTGGGACGGGATCATCCCGTCGCTGCTGGCGAAGAAGATCGACGTGATCTTCTCTTCCATGTCGGTGACCGAAGAGCGCGAAAAACAGATCGCGTTCAGCAAGGCCTACTACGACTCGGCGATTGCGCTTGTCGGGCCCAAGGGCACTGCGGTGAACAAGTACCCGGATGACCTCAAGGGCAAGATCATCGCGGTGCAGAACTCGACAGTGAGCGCCAGTTACCTGAAGGCTTACTACGAAAAAATTGCCGACGTGAAGTATTACGACACCCAGGACTCGGCCAACGCCGACCTGATTGCCGGTCGAGTCGACCTGATGATGGCGGACGGCACGGCCATGGCGGCATTCGTCAAGACGCCGGATGCCAAGGACCTGGCCTACCTGGGCACGGTGCCTTATGACCCGATCTTCGGCAAAGGCGTGGGCGCCGGTCTGCGCAAGGATGACACCGAGCTCAAGGCCAATCTCGACAAGGCGATCAAGACCCTGCTGGCGAGCAAGGACTATGACGACCTCTCCCAAAGCTACTTCGGGACCAGCGTGAAGCCCGCGTTCTGACCTGAACACAAATCCTGTGGGAGCGAGCCTGCTCGCGATGAGGGCACAACAGTCAACATCTATGGTGACTGAACCACCGCCATCGCGAGCAAGCCCGCCCCCACAAGGTCCAGCGGTGTCCTCACGCCTGCTAACCGGAGAGTGAAATGCCAGCAATGTTCGAGTTGATCGATTTCAGCGAACAAGGATGGGGCAGTGCGCTGTTGAAGGGGCTCTGGATGACCCTGCAAATATCGGCCGGGGCCTTTGTGGTCGGGCTGTTCATTGGCCTGGTGGTGGCCTGTCTCAAGTTGAACGCGCCCAAACCGATTGCGGCACTGATGCGTGGCTACACCACATTGTTCCGGGCGGTTCCGGAATTATTACTGATCCTGTTGCTGTACTACGTCGGCTCCATGCTCCTCAATTCGCTGATGGCCCGGATGGGTTACGGCGCGATGGATGTCAGCGGTCCTTTGGCGGCAATCCTGGTGCTGGGCCTGGTGCAAGGCGCCTATGCCTCGGAGATTTTCCGGGCGGCGATCCAGGCGATTCCCTTTGGTCAGATCGAAGCGGCGAGGGCGTTCGGCCAGAGCGGGTTCGGACTGTTCCGGCGCGTCACGCTGCCGATCATGGCGCCTTATGCGATGGCCGGGATGGCCAACCTGTGGATCAACCTGATCAAGGACAGCGCATTGATCAGCGTAGTCGGCACCAACGAGCTGTTGTACACCGCCAAGCAAGGGGCGGGTTCGACGCGTCACTACCTGTTGTTCTACCTCACGGCCGCGGCGATGTACTACGTGGTGACGTTGGTGTCCAACTACCTGTCGGGACGGCTTGAGCGACGCACGCGTCGCTGGATGCCTTTGGCTGAGTGAATGAAATGATTCCAGCGTGGATAGTTGAATACGCGGCGCTGTTGGGCCGAGGGCTGCAAACGAGCATCACCCTTCTGTTGTTTGCCAGTGCGTTCGGTTTTTTGCTCGCGGTGCTGGTGGCGCTGGCCCGGATCTCGAAGAATAAAGTCATCGCCAAGGCCAGCCTGTTCTACACCAGTGTGTTTCGCGGGACACCGTTGCTGATCCAGATCTACATCTTCTATTACGGGCTTGGCAGCCTGTTTGCACAGTTTCCGCTGATCCGTGGCAGTTTTCTCTGGCCTTATCTGCGTGACGGCTACTGGTACAT
>NZ_JBFTLU010000377.1:0-4581 GCF_056396605.1 Pseudomonas sp. 05T35 | reverse complement strand
GCGCATGACCCCGCTGAACCTCTACCTGGAAAACGCCAACGACGCGCAGGTGCGCGAAGCGCTGGAAGATTACGGCCTGGCGATCAAGCAACTGGCGGCGGCGAACATTTTTCCCGGTGACATGCTGCTGAAGAACTTCGGCGTCACCCGGCACGGGCGCGTGGTGTTTTATGACTACGACGAGATCTGCTTTCTCACCGAAGCCAACTTCCGCCACATCCCGCAACCGCGCACCCCGGAAGACGAAATGGCCTCCGAGCCGTGGTATTCGATCGGGCCGCTGGACGTGTTTCCCGAAGAGTTCCCACCGTTCCTGTTCGCCGATTCCGCGCAGCGCCGATTGTTCGATCAACTGCATGGCGAGTTGTACAACGCCGATTACTGGAAAGGCCTGCAAGCGGCAATTCGCGCCGGCAAGGTGATCGATGTGTTTCCGTATCGGCGCAAAGGCCTCGATAACGAATAACCGGCTCCGCGCAACCCTGTAGCAGCTGGCGAAGCCTGCGTCCGAGGACGAAGTCCTCGCAAAACCGGTGCTCGCGGTCCATCAGGAATACCCGGGAAGCAGGTTTTACGACTGCTTCGCAGCCGAACGCAGGCTTCGCCAGCTGCTACAAGGATCTCGTTTGCTCGTTAAATCTGCGACAATCCGCCCCCTGCGCCACTAGACGACCTTTGCGTACCTGATGACTGACGAATCGCCTTCAATCGACAAACTGCTGAAAAACCTCGATCACGCCATGCTTGCCGACCGCCACCGGCTGCGGCGGCAGTTGCTCGAGCTGCGCAAGAAACCCGACGACGCCAAGCTGGCCTTGTGGGTGACGCGCATGCAAGCGTCTTGCGACCAGGTGGTGGCGCGACGTGCCAGCCTGCCGCTGATTCGTTACGACGACAGCCTGCCGATCGCCGCCAAGCGCGACGAAATCAAGGAGGCGCTGCTCAAGCATCAGGTGCTGATCATCGCCGGCGAAACCGGCTCGGGTAAAACCACCCAACTGCCGAAGATCTGCCTGGAAATCGGTCGCGGCCAGCACGGTCTGATCGGTCACACCCAGCCGCGTCGAATTGCTGCGCGCAGCGTCGCGAGCCGGGTCGCCGAAGAGCTGGCGACGCCGCTCGGTGCCTTGGTCGGCTATCAGGTGCGGTTCGAGGATCAGAGTGATGCCAATACCCTGATCAAACTGATGACCGACGGCATCCTGCTGGCGGAAACCCAGAACGACCGCTACCTCGAACGCTACGACACGATCATCGTCGACGAAGCCCACGAACGCAGCCTGAACATCGACTTCCTGCTCGGTTACCTGAAAACCCTGCTGCCGCGTCGCCCGGACCTGAAAGTCATCATCACCTCGGCGACCATCGATCTCGAGCGCTTCTCCAAGCATTTCGACGATGCGCCGATTGTTGAAGTCTCGGGCCGTACTTTCCCGGTGGACACCTGGTATCGGCCGCTGACGCTGGAACAGGACGAAGAGGGCAACCGGGTCGAAGACGACCTGACCGTGGATCAGGCGATCCTCGCCACCCTCGACGAAATTGCCGCATACGAACGCAGCGAACGCCGCAGTCCCGGCGACGTGCTGGTGTTCCTGCCCGGCGAGCGCGAGATTCGTGACGCCGCGGACATGCTGCGCAAGGCCCAGCTCAAACACACCGAAATCCTGCCGTTGTACGCACGGCTGTCGCCGGCCGAGCAGCAGCGGATTTTCCAGTCCCACCCGGGCCGTCGCGTGGTGCTGGCGACCAACGTCGCGGAAACCTCGCTGACCGTGCCGGGCATTCGTTACGTGATCGACAGCGGTACCGCGCGCATCAGCCGTTACAGCTACCGGGCCAAGGTCCAGCGCTTGCCGATCGAGGCGATTTCCCAGGCCAGCGCCAACCAGCGTAAAGGCCGTTGCGGACGGGTCGAGCCGGGCATTTGCATCCGTCTGTACAGCGAAGAAGATTTCATCGGTCGGCCGGAATTTACCGACCCGGAAATTCTCCGCACCAACCTCGCGGCGGTGATTCTGCAGATGCTCCATCTGCGCCTCGGGGAAATCACCGATTTCCCGTTTATCGAGCCGCCGGATGGCAAGGCCATCAGCGACGGTTTCAACCTGCTGCAAGAACTCTCGGCAGTCGACCGCAACAGCCAGCTGACCCCACTGGGGCGGCAACTGGCGCGGCTGCCGGTGGACCCGCGCATGGGCCGGATGTTGCTCGAAGCGGCGAAACTCGGCAGCTTGCAGGAAGTGCTGATCGTTGCCAGTGCGATGTCGATCCAGGACCCGCGCGAGCGTCCACCGGAACGTCAGCAGGCCGCCGATCAGGCCCACGCACAATGGAAAGACGTGGACTCGGATTTCGCCGGGCTGGTCAATCTGTGGCGTGGCTTTGAAGAGCAACGCCAGGCCCTGACCGCCAGCCCGCTGCGCAATTGGTGCCGCAAGAATTTCCTGAATTACCTGCGCCTGCGCGAGTGGCGCGACTCCCATCGTCAGTTGAGCCTGATCTGCCGCGACATGCAGTTGAGCCTGAACAAAGAGCCGGCTGACTACCCGAAACTGCACAAAGCGGTGCTGTCCGGGTTGCTCAGCCAGATCGGCCAGAAAACCGAGGACGGCGATTACCTGGGGGCGCGTCAGCGGCGCTTCTGGATTCACCCGTCGTCGGGGCTGGGCAAGAAGCGCCCGCAATGGCTGATGACTGCCGAACTGGTGGAAACCACCAAGCTTTATGCGCGCATGGTGGCGAAGATCGAGCCGGACTGGATCGAGCCGCTGGCCGGGCACCTGATCAAGAAGAACCACTTCGAACCGCATTGGGAAAAGAAGCGCGGACAGGTCGTGGCCTACGAGCAAATCACCCTGTTCGGGTTGATCGTGGTCGGTCGCCGGCCGGTGCATTACGGGCCGATCGATCCTGTCACCTCGCGTGAACTGTTTATCCGCGAAGCGCTGGTACGCGGAGAGATTCAGTCGAAAGCCAAGTGTCTGTCTGCCAATGAGCAATTGTTGGAACAGCTCGACGAACTGGAGGCCAAGGCCCGTCGTCGCGACATTCTGGCAGACGAGGAAACCCTGTTTGCCTTCTACGACGCGCGCTTGCCGGCAGAGATCCATCAGACCGCGACCTTCGACAGCTGGTATCGGATCAACAGCCAGAAAGACCCGCAATTGCTGATCATGCGCGAAGAAGACGTGCTGGCTCGCGAAGCCAGCGAAGTCACCGCCGCGCATTACCCGGACACCTTGCGCCTGGGCGATTTGACCTTGCCGTTGAGTTACCACTTCGAGCCCAACCATCCCCGCGACGGCGTGACCTTGCGCGTACCGGCACCGCTGTTGCCGATGCTGCCGCCGGAGCGCCTGGAATGGCTGGTGCCAGGGGTGATCGAAGCCAAGAGCATCGCCCTGGTGCGTAACCTGCCCAAGGCCTTGCGCAAGAACTTCGTGCCGGTGCCGGACTTTGTCAAAGCGGCGTTGCAGCGCATCACCTTCGCCGACGGTTCCCTGCCGCAGGCATTGGGTCGCGAACTGTTGCGCATGACCGGTGCGCGGGTCAGTGATGAGGCCTGGGCCGAAGCGGCGCAGCAGGTTGAAAGTCATCTGCGGATGAACCTGGAAATCGTCGATGGCCAGGGCAAGTTTCTCGGTGAAGGCCGTGATCTGGCCGAGCTGACCGCACGTTTCGCCGAGGCCAGCCAGGCGGCTTTGGCGGTACCACAGACGGCGAAAAGCCAACAGCCGGTGGAGGCCAAGGTCTTCGCCGCGGTGGCCGAGAAAACCCAACAGAAGATCGCCGGGCTGTCGATGACGGTCTACCCGGCGCTGGTGGAAGAGGCGGGCACCGTTAAGGAAGGGCGTTTTTCGACCCCGGCCGAGGCCGAGTTCCAGCATCGTCGGGCGTTGYAGCGGTTGCTCATGCAGCAACTGGCCGAGCCGGCGAAGTTCTTGCGCGGGAAGCTGCCGGGGCTCACCGAGCTGGGCCTGATGTACCGCGAGCTGGGGCGTATCGACAGTCTGGTGGAAGACATCCTGCTGGCGAGCCTCGACAGCTGCATTCTCGACGGCGAAGCGAGCTTGCCGCGTGACGGCGCGGGTTTGGCTTCGCTGGCCGAGCGCAAGCGCGGTGCATGGACCGAGCATGCCGAGCGTCTGGCGAAACTGACGCTGGAAACGCTCAAGCTCTGGCACGCTTTGCAGAAGCGCTTCAAAGGCAAGATCGACCTGGCGCAAGCGGTGGCCCTGAACGACATCAAGCAGCAGCTCAGTCACCTGGTGTATCCGGGCTTTGTCCGTGAAACCCCGATGCAGTGGCTCAAGGAGCTGCCGCGTTACTTGAAAGCCGTCGAGCAGCGTTTCGAGAAACTCGGCGCTCAGGTGCAGAAGGACCGGGTCTGGAGCGGCGAGTTGTCCGGTCTCTGGGCTCAATACCAGACCCGCGCCAACAAACACGCGCAGGAAGGCAAGCGCGATCCGCAACTTGAGCTCTATCGCTGGTGGCTGGAGGAATACCGGGTTTCGCTGTTCGCCCAGCAATTGGGGACCAAGGTGCCGATCTCCGACAAGCGTTTGAGCAAGCAATGGA
>NZ_JBFTLU010000376.1:0-4589 GCF_056396605.1 Pseudomonas sp. 05T35 | reverse complement strand
GTGGCGAGGAGCACGACGAGGCTCAGTTCAGCCATCTGGTGCGACTGTCCTTCACGTTCAACGCTCGTGATCACGGACGCCTGCGTGAACTGGTCGACTACATCAACCTGCCGGAAAACTGGGCCACGGCTCAGTCGCCCCAGACGCCACAGCGCAAACGGGAACAGATCAAGGTTACTTGAGCAAAAAAAAGCCCGACTATTTCAATAGTCGGGCCTTTCAGTCAGTCATCCATTCCTCGGCCGCTGAACAAGCGACCAATCATTTCCATGGAATATCCCCGATAAGCGAGGAAGCGCCCTTGCTTGGCGCGCTCGCGGGCGTCTATCGGTAAATGCCCGGCAAACTTGCGTCGCCAAGTCTCCTCCAGGTTCTCTTGCCAACTGATTCCGCTTTCACGCAGGGCAAGTTCGATATCGGCACGTTGCAAACCACGCTGGCTCAACTCTTCGCGAATGCGCAAAGGGCCGTAGCCGGAACGGGCACGGTAGGAAACGAAGCTTTCGAGGTATCGGGTTTCAGACAGCAGCCCTTCTTCCGTCAGACGGTCGAGTGCTGTATCGATCATTTCATCAGAAGCGCCGCGCTGACGCAGTTTACGCGTCAGCTCGACTCGACCGTGCTCGCGTCGAGCGAGCAGGTCCATYGCGGTTCGCCGCACCGCGACGAGGGTATCGAGTACGGCGGTCATCGGATCAATCAGATATCAGCGTCAGCCAGATCATCTTCAGTCTCTTTGACCGGAGAAGCCTTGACGTCAGCCGTTGGCGTCAGCAGCTTGTCGCGAATCTGCTTCTCAAGAGTGGCAGCGATGTCCGGATTGTCTTGCAGGAACTTGGCCGAGTTGGCTTTGCCCTGGCCGATCTTGCTGCCGTTGTAGGCATACCAGGCACCGGATTTCTCAACGAAACCGTGCAGCACGCCAAGGTCGATCATCTCACCGTTGAGGTAGATGCCCTTGCCGTAAAGGATCTGGAACTCGGCCTGACGGAACGGCGAAGCCACCTTGTTTTTGACGACTTTGACGCGGGTTTCACTGCCGACCACTTCGTCGCCTTCTTTCACCGCACCGGTACGACGGATGTCCAGACGAACCGAAGCGTAGAACTTCAGCGCGTTACCACCGGTGGTGGTTTCCGGGCTGCCGAACATCACGCCGATTTTCATCCGGATCTGGTTGATGAAGATCACCAGGCAGTTGGCGTTCTTGATGTTACCGGTGATTTTACGCAGCGCCTGGGACATCAGACGGGCTTGCAGGCCCACGTGCATGTCACCCATTTCGCCTTCGATTTCAGCCTTCGGAACCAGGGCCGCCACGGAGTCGACGATGATCACGTCGACTGCGTTGGAACGCACCAGCATGTCGGTGATTTCCAGGGCTTGCTCGCCGGTATCCGGCTGGGAAACCAGCAGGTCGTCGACATTGACGCCCAGTTTGCCGGCGTATTCCGGGTCCAGGGCGTGCTCGGCGTCGACGAATGCGCAGGTCGCGCCGGCTTTTTGAGCCTGGGCGATCACGGACAGTGTCAGCGTGGTTTTACCGGAGGATTCAGGACCGTAGATTTCAACGATACGGCCTTTTGGCAGACCGCCAATGCCGAGTGCGATGTCCAGACCCAGAGAGCCCGTGGAAATAGCCGGGATCGCCTGACGGTCCTGATCGCCCATACGCATTACGGCACCCTTGCCGAATTGACGTTCGATCTGACCCAGGGCCGCAGCCAAGGCTTTCTTCTTGTTGTCGTCCATTAAAGTCCTCACGTAATCAATAAGGCCTGACGGCCAACACCTGTATAAGTAGCCAGTATTATTCCACAGCGTTTCGGGATCGCCTACCCCTCATTTGAGATTTCTCCAGAGGCATACTGCAGCAACCCCTCTAGCGCGGCCTTCACCGTTTGTCGGCGGACTTCATCGCGGTTGCCGGCGAAGTATCGGCACTCCGAATACACGGCATCTCCGACCGCCCAGGCCAACCACACGGTGCCCACCGGTTTGTTCGGCGTACCGCCGTCCGGCCCCGCGATACCGCTGACCGCCACGGCAAAACGCGCGCGACTCTTGTGCTGGGCGCCACGCACCATGGCTTCGACCACTTCACGGCTGACCGCCCCGACCTCGGTGAACAACTCGGCGGGCACATTCAGTTGCTGGGTCTTCTGGCGATTGGAATAGGTGACGTAACCCGCCTCGAACCACGCCGAGCTGCCGGCAATCCGGGTGATCGCTTCGGCGATCCCGCCGCCGGTGCAGGACTCCGCCGTGCTGACATGCGCATTGAGAACCTGCAAACGCCGGCCTAGTTGCGCGGCAAGCTGGGTGATTTCGTTCACGACTCTCTCCTTGATCAGGCGGGCATGCGCACTACCGTACACGAGCGAATCACGCTTGCAAGACGCAGGCTAGATCAAAATGTTAGTGAGCAAGCGCTCTGACATACGCCTGACAGGCCTGCAAGGCAATCAGTCCGCGGTCGCCTGCGTCGGTGATGCCGATAATTCGTTGAGCATGCGCCGGCTCAAGTCGGGCTCGTAGGGCTGCATGAACCACGCCGCCGGTGCCGGAGGCGGCTGACACGCCACAACCGGCGTCGGCATCACGGGGGTCGACAAGGACTGACAGGCGCAAATCAGCAGTGGCAAGACGGTCGCGCAGGCGACCTTGATCACGTTGTGCATCGCTCAAGGCCTTTGAATAGGTTTGATCGCTGGCCTGAAGACGCTGCTCCAGGGCCAGCCGCTTGTCCTGTTCGGCGCGCTGTTGATTCGCCGCCGCCAGGGTCAGTTGGTTCAGCGCCTCGTCGTGCAACCTGGCTTGTTCCGCCAGTTGCCGACCGTAACGCCAATCCTGAAGGTGCCAGGACACTGCCGCAGCACCGCCCGCCACAATGGCCAGCAGTACAGCGACGCCAATTGCCCGGTAAGAAACCGGTATCAGACCGAAGGCTGGCATAACACCGCCCTCGCCCGTGCCCAGAGCTGCAAACGATCTTCCAGCCCATTCAACCCGCCGTTGATCCGGCGGGTGATGCTGTTGAACTGGTCACCATCGGCCAGTTCATTCAAACCGTTCAGCTCCCAGAACCAGGCCGCCGATTCGGCCGCCCATTGAGGCTGTTCGAGCAACTCAGGCAGGGTCAGCAAACGCTCATCCCCGAACAGCCCAAGGCTGCATCGACGATAGTTGTCGTGACCGGTGATCTGAATCAGCCCGCGCCCCCGATAGCGCTGACCATCACCGTCAGCTTCAGGCGTATTGCCCAAGCGGACGGCCAGCGTGCCGGTATCGTATTTGCTGAGGTATTGGTCGCTGCCCAACTCACACACATAACGTAACTGCCCCGACTCATGGCCGACTTGCGCGAGAAACGCGGCGATGCGTTTGGGGGTGTTGATGTTTCGGTGAACCATCGCGGTGTTGAGGGCAGAAACGAAAACGCCCGCTTGGAGGCGGGCGTTGGGCATTATCTGGAGCAGTTGCCCTTCTGTTACAGGCATGAGGATGTCCTTGATTTACTTTTGTTTAAGGCCGAAGAGCGAGAGCAGTGAATTCGTCGGTTCCTTGGGTTCAGAAGACGTCAGAATCGGCCACTCGACTTCAAGGGGGTACCCTGCTTGCTGTTCGATGCGGTTCAAGGCAACGCAGTAGCGTTTCCAGTCCAGCAGCGCGGATTGCTCCTGTGGCGTGGCATCACCCAGATCGACGGCGTATTGAAGGGGCGCGATACGCATCGAGGCCTCTCGTAGTCGAACATCACGTTCATTTTGAGCAGCAACAACTGCCGCCGCCAACTGCGCTTGCTGATCAAGCTGCCAAGCTGAATCCGTCCAGACAAAGTAAGCCCCCGGCCTCGCAACGCTAGTCACCGTATCGGGGAGTGCTCCCAGCTCGGACCACGTTAAAGGTTCACCTGTTTCGGTGCTGTAAACCACTCCACGAAGATCCAATGTTTCTTTAGGCCTACCCTCAATAAAGGCCCAAACACATCCAGGGCCGGGGGCCGGTAGCTCTTGATCCAGCGCTACAGCATTGTCCGGTAGTTGAGCACCCAGCCCAGGTATGACCGGGAACTCTACCGGTCCGATCAAGGCCCCCGCAGTATCTATCAGGTAATTCATATTCATCCTCTCAGATCAGTTTGAGTCGGCCGGGATAAGCCACGTTATGCGGACGCGCTTCCGAGCCCCCATCAATAGATAAACCCGTACCAACAGGGGCTGTACCAACCAGTTGAGTGGGAATGGTGTATCTCATCGACCAAGCCGAACCCTGTACAACCGTACCATTTGCAGCACCTTCCCCCACGGCAACGATAGTGGGTGTATGTAAGTGCGCGCGGTTTTGATCATTTTGCACAACACCAGGATTGCGACCGGCATCTATACCGCGGCCTTCATCCAGGACCCGTAGAAACTCTCCACGCCCTTCAGGTCCGCGAAACGTAAGAGAGCCATCACCACTGCTCCATCCCCCCTCGGCACCTACACGAGTTGCTTCAGTCCACATCATTCCTGAAACACGGGCATGATCCCAAAGCCATGGCCATTCGGCACGACTGAGAATGGCGCCATTCAAAGCCCCATAAC
>NZ_JBFTLU010000375.1:0-4589 GCF_056396605.1 Pseudomonas sp. 05T35 | reverse complement strand
TGTTACGGTTATCTCACCGAGATGGTCCGCAGCAGTAATTTCCCATTTCGCTACGTCACCAAGGACAAGGTCAATCTGCTGATCGATGAAGATGACGGTGAAAAGGTCCGGGCTCAGCTTTTCTATGAGACGGATGGCGCGGGAATCATTGGTTGGGTCGAGTACGACGTCTCAAAGCACGTACTGCGCAATACTTCGGCGGAGCTTGAGGAACCGGTGGCGTTGACCTTTGATACTGGATTCGCGAAGGGATATGCACAGTGCTTGGCCAAGGCTGGTGATGCAGATGAGTAATGATCTCTATGGGCGCGTGGATTCCAAGAGGCGTCGTTTGATGGTTAAGCGCTTTCTCGTGGGCGGTGCATTGGCGATTGTCTCCTTCTGGGCTTTGGCTGCCAGTGATGCCTATACCCAGCATGATGTTCTGCAGTGTGGCAGCGTCGATGTGGAGCTGATCTCTTCTTGTCGATCAGTTTCGGTTGAATTGGGCGAAGATCAACTCTTGCCGGTCTGTTCAGATCAGACAATTAACATCAACGGCAAAGTGCTGCGGCGTGATGTGGGCCAAGTGTCACAACTGACCAATGACGGGAAAAGCACGCAGATGTTGGCAAACGTTGTGGTGACTATGGCCTGTATCAAAGGGACAAAAGGCAGCCTGGTGTTCATCGGTGGATATGGTGGGTGCGGTGCTTGTCCTGAATGGTTTGGTTATTACTCGACGGCGGGAGAGCTGGTCAGTTACTCCTACAGCAATACCGTTCGCTCGTTCGGTTCGAAGGGCTCTCGCCGCGAACTGATCAAGGCTTACGGCGTTACTGCACAGGCGCTACGGGAGCAGAGTCCTACTGAGAAAAGGATCACCTATGGGCAGCCGTAGTCCCACGATGTTGTTGACGGGTTTGCTGTGTGGTCTGTTCGTTTGGCTGCCGTTGCAGAAGCAGGTGATCGCATGAAAGCATTGAAGCGTTTTATGGTGGTGCTTGTTTGCGTGCTAGCGGGCGATGTATCTCTGCCGGTCTCACTCGCGTTTGCTGGGGTGGATTGCAACGAGATGGCTGCAAGTCAGCAGATTGAGACGTGTGCAGACATCGCGAAGAAGGCTGCCGATTCCCGGCTCAATACCAGTTACCAGAAGCTGATGGCGCGGCTCGACTCCCAGTATCGAGCCCAGYCCGATGCGGGGAAGGTATTCAAGACGAAGGTCAAGGAATCACAGCGCATCTGGATCAAATTACGCGATACGGATTGCCCGCTCGAAGCTTTTGAGATTGAGGCGGGTATGCCCGCGTATGTGACAACGGTGAACAATTGCGTTGCAAGAATGAGTCTGGAACGCTCGGACTATCTGGACAAGATTGCGGCTGATCTTTAACTGAAGAAACAAGGGAGCTGTTTTGAAGAAGTTGTTTTTGCTAATGGTGCTCATGTGCCCATCGATTGCTCACAGTGAAGTGGAGTCACAGATTTACTGTTTCCGCTCCAAGGAAGGGAAAAGCATCAAATTTGAATTTAGAACCTACTATGATCCGGCAGCCAATTGGGTTGCTGCCGGTGTCAAGTATGGGGCATCCAAGGAGTCAATCGCCCTGGTGCGCAAAGACATTCAGGCGAAAGACATGGCCGAAGGCGGACCTTCTGAATTCACAACAACGTGGGTCGAGGTCTCTGAGGGTGTGGTGACCGGTGAATATGCAATGGCGACTCAAGGTGCGCTTGTTAATGCAATGTCATATACAAACTATAAAAGCAAAAAACGCTACTTTTTTGATCATGCCCTGTACGTTGAATCCTCTCCTGAAACGGGTTGCCAGTGGTGAAATTATTCAGGTTTTATAAGTTGAGGTATTTGATTTTCTTGTTGGCGTTTTATTTTTCAGGGGCCGGTGCCGCTGAATTGGTTTTCCCACAAGTAAAGTCATGCGGAGACGACAGCAACGCCATCAGCAGTTGCTCAGTTGTCTTGGATAAAGATGGCTACATTGTAGATGCCCATTCAGGGAGGAAGCTTTTCGATAAGCCGGAGCCCATGGGGGCGCTGAGTTCAAACAAACTCTATCAGTACGGCAGTCAGTACATTCTTGAAAATCAAAACTATTCTTCATCCAAAACGCGTCGCTGGGTAGCGTTTAGTTATGACGATAAAAGAATAGTTTTGAATCGAATTTATATCTTTTCATTAGACATTTTTATGCCGTCTGGGCCTCGTTGGCATGGCTATGAGTGTCATCCGGATTCCGCTGAGCTGACTGCCCGAGCGAATCTTGCCTTTGGTGAGGTAGCGATTGAGTCCCTTTGCGGCGACGTCGAAGCTAACGTGGTAACGGTTGCGAACGACATACCCACTCCTTTGGCCGCTGACACGTTGGCGGTCAGTGTGCCCGTTTACGTTGACAGGCAACGAAGGGGGGGCGCCACGTATTTGTTTATGGAAAGTGACGAGCCTGATTTGGCCAAGATGGTTTGTTACTCCAATTGTAGGCAGCTCTCGAAGAATCAACCCGTGCTTAATCTGGAAAAGACATCGGAGAACAGGTCCAAGTCCAGTGAGCCAACGCTCATCAAAAAGATATCGGCCAATTTGTTGGGCGACGCATCGCGTCAAAATGTGTTTGTGCTGACAACGGAATCTGATGCGGCTTATCACCGATTGCTGATCGCTCCTGAGCAACAGACTGGCGATCAAATTATTTTGGATACGTCCAAGGCGTTACCGCTGATAAAGACTCAGTATTCATCAGCCGTTAATGATGGCTTCAGCGTCAGTGTTATTAATGGCCAGTCGGGAACGCTTAAGGTTATAGATCAACAAGCGGAGCCAGTATCGGTTAAGCAGTCTTCCGGCGAAGCAGGAGACTACATTGCTCTGGTGACTAACGAAGAAGATAATGGTATTTATAATTTCAATCTGCTGTTTCGCTACAGCAAAAGCTCAAAAAAGTTTGAGTTGAAAAATGTGTTGCAGGTGACAAATAGCGCTTCCTGTGACCGCTCGATTCTCAGTGTTGAAGAATTACCCAAAGAAATGGTCGGCGAAGTCTCTTTGGAGTCTTTCGATGGGCTTAAGGTTTTTGAGCAATTACATGGAGTCCACGCCGGGACGCCCAGTGATGGGTACAAAAAGCTGATGATGATTGATACAGCGACACAACTCGATCAGGCGTTGGCGCTGTATCGCAAAGGGGATACTCGCGCATTCAACGAGGTGATGGGGTATTTCCTTATGGGGGGAGAGAGTGACCGCTGTGATCCGCAAAGCTACATCGTGAGAAAGTATTACTTCGCTCAAATGCCCGGTTGGTCTAATGATCTGGGTTTTCTGCTGGGTGAAGCGGGTTACTACGCAGAGTCCATTGAGCTGCTAAAAGCGGTTGTTGCGAATAACCCCGGCAGAGTCGTTGCCTATTTGAATCTCGCGGACAGCTATTGGGGGGCGAACGATAAAGAGCGGGCGGCGGTGGCTTACAAGCAGTATGGCTTGCTGATGTCTGGCGCGGGCAAAGCGTTGAAGGTTCCCACGCGAGTGGTTGAGCGCAGCAACGGAGCGGTGGAGTTATGAACGGATTCAAGCAGGTTTTTTTGAGTGTGGTCGGTGTTGTTTTAGTCGCATCAACGTCCTCGGTTTATGCACAGGGGACGTGTAATCAGGACAGTTTTGAGACACCTGATTTTATTGCATGTGGCCAACAAAGCTTCGAGAAAGTAGATGCAGCACTGAATGAGCAGTACAAAAAAGCCTTGGGCAGTTTGCTTCCAGAAAATAAACAGCTGCTGATTGATGTGCAGAGGAACTGGGTAACGTTTAAAGAAACGTATTGCGAAGAGGTTTACCTATCGGCGTCTTCGGGGGAAGAAGCACAGCTCAAAAAGCTTTCGTGCCTGCTGCACGCGACCAATGCCCGATTAGGTGAGCTGATTTATTTGCAGACGGGGATGACCAATGATGGCTTGTACAAAGCCGCGTCGATCATGGCCGGTAAAGACCGCGCCGATAAACTCCAGGACTCGATCAAGCGTCTTAGCGGCGCCGATCTATCGGACCCCGTTTGGAAGCATTACGCTGCCGGGAACTGTGATTTGAGCTTCGTTCTATTTCGAGAGGACAGTGATATTTGTGCGGCCAGGATGCGTTTTCAGTTACCTCTGATCCGTTAAAGGGACTATCGGCGTGAAGTGTTTTCCTGCGTTTTCGCTTTTCGAAGCAGTCTTGATCTCGATGACATTGCTATCGAGTTCGCTTCCGGCAATGGCCGGCATGATCGACCTCGGTAACGTTTGGAAAGTTGGCGCCGGTCGTATCGGTGATACAGCCGATCGGCGAGGAGGGTAGGGCTTGTGTGATTCCCATTCGGGGCGCGCCTGAGCGAACGTGAGCCATCGTCAAGAAGCGCGCCGATACCGGCGCGCTCTTTGGTTGGACTACACCTTAACCCGATACTCCACCGGATTCGGTGAATCGAGGTTGTCCATGGCGCGGTCGATCAGCAGTTGGGCGCCTTCGGCCATGCGGTAGATGGCGAGGGCGACGTTGCGGCGGGAGCCTTCGATTTCGAAGGCGAGGTCGCCGGCGATGGCTTTGATGGAGGCGA
>NZ_JBFTLU010000374.1:0-4593 GCF_056396605.1 Pseudomonas sp. 05T35 | reverse complement strand
GAGTAGGGTTTGGAAAATCGCTGAGACAAAAAAACGCCCCATGCCAAAAGAGTCAGGCATGGGGCGACGCGTTATACCGCAAGACGGTTAGGGAATTAGAGAAGTGCTGGTCTGTTCAGACCGCGACGCCTTTGCGGCATTGGAGTTGGGCCGTGCGCACCCGGGAGAAAGCTCGAGCCAGGCGCAGGAGCATTTCGTCGACATTGGCCTTGCTGACTGTCAGCGCCGGCGTAAACCGCAGGCAATCGGGTTTCGGAGCGCTCAACAGCAAACCTTCGTACAGCGCGGCGTTCACCACGGCGTCAGCTGAATCGTCACTCAGTGTCAGGCCCCAGAGCAGCCCTTGGCCACGTAGTTCACCGTGCCCGTAACGGTTGGCCAATCGACTCAAGCCTTCGCGCAGGTGTTGAGCGCTATCGCGAACGTGCTCGAGGAAGCCGTGATCCAGCACGCTGTCCAGAACCGCCAGCGCCGCCGAGGCCATCAACGCGTTGCCGTGATGAGTGCCATCCAGCTCGCCCGACTCGAGGCAGCAGGCTTTGCCGCGCGCCAGAAGCGCCGCCACTGGCACCCCACCGCCCAGCCCTTTGCCCAGCACAACAATGTCGGCGCGCACGCCGTAAAACTGTTCGGCAAGCAGACTGCCGCAACGGCCAATCCCGGTTTGCACTTCGTCGAGAATCAGCAAAATCCCCAACTCACGGCATAGGTGCTCGACACCTTTGAGGTAATGCTCAGTCGCCGGAACGACACCGGCTGAACTCTGAATAGGTTCGAGCATGATGGCGACGGTCTGCGCATCTACCGCCGCATGTAACGCAGGTAAATCATTGAACGGAACGTGGCTGAAACCCGGAAGTTGCGGCTCAAAGCGATTGTTCTGACAATCCGACGCGGACATGGCCGCAAAGCCGTGACCATGGCAGCTACCGCTGGCGGTGATGATTCGCGATGCACCGCCACGATGCAGTTGCCCCCATTTACGCGCCAGCTTGATCGCCGCTTCGCAAGCTTCACTGCCACTGTTGAGCAGATAAACCTTGTCGCTGCCGGTACTGGCGCACAAACGTTCGGCCAGATTGAGTTGGCCACGGTTAAGCAGGCCCGAACCCGGATTGATCAGCGTTTGCGCTTGAGCGGAGATGGCTTTGATCAGCACCGATGGGCTATGGCCGAGGCTGTTGGCCGCGCCACCTTGGGTGAAATCCAGATACGCTCGGTCGTCACTGTCCCAGAGCCAGGAACCCTGACCGCGAACGAAAACTTGCTGGGGTCGCTCGACACTGGGCATCAGGCACTCGCTGGAAAGGTTGTCGTGCCTGGAGGGCCGAAAATGCTTCACCACCAGATCATCCAGGCTCGGCTGTTGGCGACGCAGGCTGAACAGGTTCATGCGCGCATTCCCTCAAGCGGCGAACCCAGCAGACGCGAAGACCAATCCTCGACGCGCCCGGTGCGCAAGCGTTTGAGTGCAATATCACGCCAGCGCGAAGACAGCGCCGGACAGTCGACGAGTTTTTTCAAACCGGCATGCTCAAGCGGCTCTTGATAAAAACAGCGCAACGCCCAGGCCACAGTCAGGCCAGGGTAGCTGCGCTGGATCAGCTCGAACGGCTGATCGGCGCTGACAAAACCAGGCTTGAGAACGCGGTAGAACCAGCCGCAGCGTCCCGTGTCCTGGGCCAGTTGCGGCAAGATCGGCACACCCCAGCGATGGCTCAACCGATAACACGGTGAGCGCGGCTGGCTGATCTGCAACAACGCACCACCCCAGCGAAACATATCGCCGAGGCACACCTGCTCTTCGGTCAGGCCGCGGGTTGAAAGGTTTTCACCGAAGGCCGGCGCGTTCCAGTCGATCTGTGGATAACGTTTGCGCCAGTAAGCGTAGTGTTCGGACGGGTAATGATGCAGGGCGCGTTCGGGGCCAGTATGAAAACGCGGATCGCCGTGTTCATCGCTGCCCAGGCCTTGAGGCCACAACCAGAGTCGATTGGCAATCCGCTGTTTGTCGGTATCGCAGATCAAACCCTGTCCGAGATTTTTTGCCTTGCCTATGTAAACACCATCAACGTAAACGGTATTCATCGCGCTTTCTGGCCCTGTAAGCCTTGTGAATGCGGTTAGACTAGGCTTCTGTCAGGCGCTGAGCCATTTCGATTTTCCAGCTTTTTCGATAAGAATTACTTATGGATTTTAAGCAACTGCGTTATTTCGTCGCGGTGTATGAAGAAGGCCATGTCGGACGGGCTGCCGAACGCCTGTCGATCTCCCAGCCGGCGCTGTCGCAGCAGATCCGCCAACTGGAACAAAACCTCGACGTGGGCCTGTTCGAACGCAGCAGTAAACGCCTGCTGCCTACCCTGGCCGCGCATACCTTGTACAACCACGCCCTGCCCTTGCTCGACGGCCTGCAGCGTGCGTGCGAGGCCTTGGGCAACTTCAAGGGTCAGGCGTTACGCACCTTGGCCATCGGCGTGCTGCAAACCGTTCACACCAGCCTGGTGCCCAAAATGCTGGAGCGTGTACGCAAGGCGCAACCACACCTGGTGGTACAGATCTACGAACTCACGGGGCTGGAAATTGAACGTCGACTGCTCAATGGCTCACTCGACATCGGTATCAGCTATCTGCCGCCGCGCCAGCCAGGGCTGCATGGCGTTTTGCTGTATGAAGACGAACTGACCCTGGTCATCCCTGCCGATCATCCGTTGCGTGAATTCAAGAAAGTCTCCATGAGTCAGGCAGCGGAGTTGCCGATGCTGTTGCTGGGGGAAGAGTTTCAGGTCCGGCAGATCTGGCAGGGACAACTGGCCAATCTCGGACGCCGCCCGCAAGTACAGGCGGAACTGAACAACATGGCGGGGATCCTCGACAGTTTGCCCCACACCAGACTGGCCACTGTCCTACCCGGACGCTCGCAGCAGGAACATGGAAACAAGGCACTCTTGTGGAAACCCTTGAGTGAGCCGCGGGTCCCACTGAAAGTTGGATTGGTCTGTCGCGACGTTCAACGTCAGCAAGCGACGCTGGAGTTGCTGCGCAACCTGCTGGAAGACGTGATGAACGGCCCGGCCGGGCGGATGACGAGCCCGACGGTACTGGATGTTCAAGGCTGAACGGTAAAAACACAAATCGCAGGCAAAAGAAAACCCCGCCGAAGCGGGGCTTTGCAGACTGTTTCCCTGACATCCATTTCACTCCGCCGTCCTGGCAGAATCCTACGTGTCCGTGTTATTGCTTTGCGCTTCCTGCGCGACGTCCATGTGAAGTAGATTAGCTCTGGATCCAATTTTGGAACAGGGGGAAAACAGCAGCACGTCACGTAAGCAAATGCTTACATGACGTTACACTTCTCAGAATTGCGCCGCATCCAACAGAAACAGCGACTCACTACCGGCCTTGACCGAAGCGCTCAGCGAATGAATCCGTGGCAGCAGGCGAGCGAAGTAGAAGCGTGCAGTGCCCAGTTTGCTGGCGTAGAAGTCGTCCTGCGCCTCTTTGCCAAAGGCTGCCTTGGCCATCAGTGCCCACATGTAGGCGTAGGACACATAGCCAAACACTTGCAGATACTCGACCGAGGCTGCGCCGATTTCGTTCGGGTTATTTTTCACGCGGTCCAACAACCAGGCGGTCAGCTCGTCCAGCGTGTCGACAGCGTCGTTCAATGGTTTGGTGAACTCGGCCAGATCAGCGCTCGCGGTGGCGGTGAAATGGCGAATCTCATCAGCAAACAACTTGTAGTACGCCCCGCCGCTGCCGACGATCTTGCGCCCGACCAGGTCCAGCGCCTGAATGCCGTTGGTACCTTCGTAGATCTGGGTGATCCGCACGTCACGCACCAGTTGTTCCTGGCCCCACTCGCGAATGTAGCCGTGGCCGCCGAAGACCTGCTGGCCGTGAACGGTGGTTTCCAGGCCCAGATCCGTGAGGAATGCCTTGGCGACCGGCGTCAGCAAGGCCACCAGGTCTTCAGCGCGTTTGCGGGTGGTCGCGTCTTCGCTGAACTTGGCGGTGTCCAGCTGCATGGCCACGTAGGTCGAGAATGCCCGGCCGCCTTCATTCGAGGCCTTCATGGTCAACAGCATGCGACGCACGTCCGGGTGAACGATGATCGGGTCGGCGACCTTGTCTTTGTTCTGCGCCCCGGTCGGCGAACGGCTTTGCAGGCGATCACGGGCGTATTCAACCGCGTTCTGGTAAGAGCGCTCGCCACTGGCCAGGCCCTGGATACCAACGCCCAGACGCTCGTAGTTCATCATGGTGAACATGGCCGCCAGGCCTTTGTTCGGCTCACCCACGAGGTAACCCACGGCTTCGTCGAAGTTCATCACGCAGGTAGCGGATGCCTGGATGCCCATTTTGTGTTCGATCGAACCGCAGTTAGCCGGGTTACGCGCGCCGAGACTGCCGTCGGCGTTGACCATGAACTTCGGAACCAGGAACAGCGAAATACCTTTCGGACCCGCAGGGGCATCCGGCAGTTTGGCCAGCACCAGGTGAATGATGTTTTCGGTCAGGTCATGTTCACCGCCGGTGATGAAGATCTTGGTTCCGCTGACCTTGTAGGAACCGTCTGCTTGCGGTTCGGCC
>NZ_JBFTLU010000373.1:0-4606 GCF_056396605.1 Pseudomonas sp. 05T35 | reverse complement strand
GCTTTGAGCTTACCCAATGCACCCAAGACCCCCTGTGCTTTGGCGGGGTCAAAAAGCTCATTGTATTTTTCGCCTACATAACTCCCGAACCCACAATTGATATAGGCTGCGACACACCCCCAGGGATCAGTAAGTGCCGCCTTGGACATCCAGAGTTTCTCTGCTGCGTTCAGCTCTGCCTGAGTCGGGGGGACGTTCGGCACCGGCTCGTGGTCCCAGTAGTGTGCTGCTCTGGCGATAACGTTTCTATTGACTCCAAGGTCTCCAACAATCGCTGCAAAACCCAGCACAATCTTGTCAAAAGTCCCTGTCTTGCCCTCAAGCCTCATGATGTCGGTACCGCGTCCTCCGATGACATAACTCGGGTCGGGCTGACCGGGACCGTCGCCGTAACGTGGATCACCGATCCCCCAATCGCTGAGATAACCGAAAGTCATGAACTCGTTTGGCTCATACTGATTGAACACATTTTTTGTAACCCGGCCTGGGGTCCAGGACAACTGATCATCTCGCGTACTGGGGGAAAACCCATTAACCACATAGGTTTTTTCAGCCGCACCAATACCCCAGTTAATTGCGCCCGTACCCACTTTAGTGCCGGGGTCCGACGGATGGACAAGATCACTCACTCTCCCCGCCCGGCCTTGCTGTGTTAATCCAGTTGCTTTGGCGGTCATGATGTTTTCTCCCTGCACGCGTAGATGAGTCACGAGTTCATGAGCAAGTTTTACGCGGAGCACAACACAACGCCTACCTGTCAAAGTTGACAGTGCCGACGAGTGGTATTCAGGGATTGAGGATCGCAAAGAAGAAAGCCGCGACAAGGATTGAATATCCTCTCGCGGCTCAGATGATTCTATAAATGCGGTGCTGGCACCGCAGTGGATCAAACCACCAGCGACAGCAACAAAATAAAGCCCAGCGCAACAACGGACAGGATGGTTTCCATCGCGGTCCAGGTCTTGAAGGTTTCGGCCACGGTCATGTTGAAGTACTGCTTGACCAGCCAGAAGCCGGCGTCGTTAACGTGTGACAGGATCAACGAACCCGCRCCGGTGGCCAGCACCAGCAACTCGCGGTTCACGCCCGGAATCATCCCCACCACCGGCACCACGATACCTGCACCGGTAATGGTCGCCACAGTCGCAGAACCAGTGGCCACGCGGATCACCGCCGCGACCAGCCAGGCCAGCAGGATCGGCGAAATCTGCGCGCTCACCGCCATGTGGCCGATCACATCGCCCACACCACTGGTCACCAGCATCTGCTTGAAGCCACCACCGGCACCGATGATCAGAATGATCGCCGCAGTTGGCGCCAGGCTGGCGTCGAGCAGTTTGAGGATCTGTTTGGAGCCGATGCCCTGACGATGCCCGAAGGTGTACAGCGACAGCAGCAACGCCAGCAGCAACGCCGAGATCGGGTGACCGATCATGTCCATCCAGGTGCGGAAGAAATGCCCGTCCGGCAGTGCGATGTCGGCAAAGGTTTTCAGCAGCATCAGGAACACCGGCAACAGCACGGTGATCAGCGTGATGCTGAAGCTCGGCAAGGTGCTGGAGTGAGGTTCGCGAGCCAGTTGATCCACCAGTTCCTGGTTAGGATGACCGGGGATGTACTTGGCGATGAACGTGCCGTAGATCGGGCCGGCAATGATCGCGGTCGGCAACGCAACGATCAGACCGTAGAGAATGGTTTTACCGATGTCCGCACCAAACACCCCGATGGCCAGCAATGGACCCGGGTGCGGCGGAACCAGTCCGTGCACGGCGGACAGACCGGCCAGCAACGGGATACCGATCTTGATGATTGAAACGCCGGTGCGCCGGGCCACGATGAACACCAGCGGAATCAGCAGCACAAAACCGATTTCGAAGAACAACGGGATACCGACCAGGAAGGCCGCAAACATCATGGCCCATTGCACGCGCTCTTTGCCGAACGCGCGAATCAGGGTCTGGGCGATCTGATCCGCCCCGCCCGACTCGGCCATCATTTTGCCAAGCATGGTACCCAGCGCCAGGATGATCCCGACAAACCCGAGCACCCCACCGAAACCGTCCTGGAACGCCTTGATGATGGTGCCAATCGGCATGCCCGAGGTCAGCCCGAGAAAAGCCGCTGCGATGATTAATGCAATGAAGGGGTGAAACTTGAACTTGGTGATCAGGACGATTAATCCGATCACGGTGATCACTGCATCAAGCAGCAAAAACGACTCGTGGGACATGCCAAACATGGGGGGTATCTCCTGTTTGTTGTTGTTATTGAAGCGGGTTATTCAGAAGCCGTCAGGACAGCGCTATCTCTTGCAGCAACACTCAGCCGGCGAGTTTCAAACCATGGCTGAGCCACCAGGCGTGAGCCTGCCGGGCGAGTTCATCGACGTTGTGCTTCGAGGCATCGAGCGCCAGGGTCAGTGGCTCGCCAACGGGGGATTCAAGAGTCGCGAACTGGCTGGCGATCAAGGTCGACGGCATGAAATGCCCCGGACGATGAGCCACGCGATCGGCGGCGACTTCAGGGGTCAACTCGAGGAACACAAAACCCAGGCCCGGCAAGGCGCTGCGCAAGCGTTCACGGTAACTGTGCTTGAGCGCCGAGCAGGTCAGCACCGGGCGTGCGCCCGAGGCATCGACGCGACGCAGCTCATCGCACAGGCTGTCGAGCCAGCCRGCMCGGTCKTCGTCGTTGAGAGGAATGCCTGCGCTCATCTTTTCGATATTGGCAGCAGGGTGAAAGGTATCGCCTTCAATGCCGGTTGCACCGCTCAGCTGGCACAGGGCTTCGCTGACGCTGGACTTGCCGCAGCCGGCCACGCCCATGATGACCAGGGCGGTGATAGGTTGACTCATGTAACACCTCAGCGCGCAGACAGCGCTACCTTTGCTACGTGAAACTCTAGTGCAAAAGCAGGCATTGCCGACGCCTTCTTGTCATTTTTATGGGTTGCAGCACGTTCTTTCCCAACGCCAAAAAGCAGGGATCAGGCAAACCCTGCTCAAGCATTTGCAGCCGCATCGAGACAGCGCTACCTTAGTGCCTTGAATTTTGTTTGGCAAGCAGCCCGATGACCTCCACTAAAAACGATAAAAATACTCGCACCACCGGCCGCCCTACCCTCAACGAAGTCGCCCGTCTGGCAGGCGTGAGTCCAATCACCGCGTCCAGGGCCTTGCGCGGCATCAGCACCGTCGCCACCGAGTTGGTGGAAAAGGTCCAGCAGGCCGCGCTCGAACTGAACTACGTGGTCAACCCCGCCGCCCGCGCCCTGGCTTCGGCCCAGAGCCATTCGGTGGTGGTCCTGGTGCCATCGCTGTCGAACCTGCTGTTCATCGAAACCCTTG
This sequence comes from Pseudomonas sp. 05T35, assembly GCF_056396605.1. Lineage (NCBI taxonomy): Bacteria > Pseudomonadati > Pseudomonadota > Gammaproteobacteria > Pseudomonadales > Pseudomonadaceae > Pseudomonas > Pseudomonas sp. 05T35. The sequence continues at coordinate 1,259 of NZ_JBFTLU010000373.1, read as the reverse complement.
AAGCCATCCATCAGGTGCTGCGTCCCAAAGGCTTCGAAGTGCTGATCGGCAACTATCACTATTCCCGTGATGAAGAAGAGAACCTGCTGCGCAACTACATGGCCTATCAGCCAAGAGGGTTGCTGCTGACCGGCTTCGATCGTACCGAAAGTGCCCGCCGGATGATCGAAACCAGCAATATCCCCTGCGTCTACATGATGGATCTGGACCCGGGCGCCGGCCTGAACTGCGTCGGCTTCTCGCAATTGAGTGCCGGCGAAACCGCCGCACAACACTTGATCTCCCGCGGTCGGCGGCACCTGGCCTACATCGGCGCACAACTCGACCAACGCACCTTGCTGCGCGGCGAAGGTTTCCGGCGTGCCTTGCAGCAAGCGGGCCTGTACGACCCGGACCTTGAGTTGCTGACACCGCGTCCCTCTTCGGTGGGCCTTGGCGGCGAATTATTCCTGCAGATGATGGCGAGCCATCCGCAGGTCGACGCAATCTTCTTCGGTAACGACGACCTGGCCCACGGCGCCCTGCTCGAAGCCATGCGCCACGGGATCAAGATCCCCGAACAAGTCGCCGTCCTCGGCTTCAACGACCTGCCAGCCTCGGCGCACATGGTGCCGCGCCTGAGCAGCATCAGCACCCCGCGTGAAGCCATCGGCCGCCGCGCTGCTGAGCACATGCTGACCTTGATGGCCGGCAATTCGATCGCCAAACCGGTGGTCGACATGGGCTTTGAGTTGAAGGTTCGCGAGAGTACCTAGGAAACCCGCTCTCGGACATTCCCGCCAACACCCTGGGATCCGTCCCACAGATTTGTCGGAAACGCTTGCCATCGATTTTTTTGCGCGTGCCGTAGCCTCTCTGGAGCTGCTTTTAACCGCCCCCAGGAGTCTTATGTCATGCACACGGACCCGCAAAATCAGCAATGGTTACTCTCACGCTGGAGCGAAGCGCTGGCGACCGAGGCGTTCACGTCTCGCCGGATAAGCCTCGGCCATCTGGCCGATACGCTCGAGCTCAGCGCCCGCGCAAGCTTTCAGCGCTTGTTGCAGGCGCTGCTGCGCGAAGGCCTGCTGAATCCCGAAGTCCTGCAAGCCAAGGGCTCGATGCATTGGCTCACGCTGCTCGATGGTGCCCGGTTGTGYTTCGAAGGACTCATCCCCACGCGGATGAACAGCTGGGACATACAGGGCGACATCACGCTGCATCGCCCTGAATCCCCAGCACAAAAACTGCTGTTTCCTTCACAGTTGCTAAACCTGCTC
>NZ_JBFTLU010000372.1:0-4607 GCF_056396605.1 Pseudomonas sp. 05T35 | reverse complement strand
GTGGTTCGGTGCGTCGAGAAGCTGTTCGAGAGTCAGCGCTTGAACCGGAATAACACCAGTCGGTCGCGTGTTATTCGGCTTGTGGAAAATCATGTTCCAGAAAATTCGCAGGGTCTTGCGAAAGCCTTGCCCCGGTACGGTTGCATGATTTTGGTATTGCCCCTGCTCTTGCCGGGACGTTTTCAGTTCAGAGGCGCTATCCGCCTGGTAAGAGAAAGTGGCCATGTTTGAGTGACTCCAGAAAACCGACGAGGTGCGGCATTTCTTTTTCGGACGATAAATGGCCAATGCACGCACGCGTCAGCCGCAAACCCTACTTTTCAACCGTTCAACTACACTGCACAGTGTAGTTTCAAGATTGCAACAAAGCCGTGAGCAAGTAAACTGCCGAGTGTAATTCTTCCTTTTCTCTGCCGAAGCGTATTTATGACAGCTCCACAACGCCTCACCGACCGTAAACGCGAAGCCATTGTTCAGGCGGCGATTGCCGAATTCCGTGCCAACGGCTTCGACATCACCAGCATGGACAAGATTGCCGCCACTGCGGGTGTGTCGAAGCGCACGGTGTACAACCACTTCCCCAGCAAAGAAGAGCTGTGGACTGAAATCCTGCAACGATTGTGGGCCAACGTCACCGCTCAACAGGACAATTGCTATCGCACAGACCTGCCGTTGCGCGAGCAGTTGGGCCAACTGCTGCACTGCAAGTTGCAGCTGCTGGGGGACACCAATTTCCTTGATCTGGCACGGGTTGCCATCGCCGCCACCATCCATTCGCCGGAACGGGTCCAGGACATGGTCGAGCGCATTGGCGAACGTGAAGAAGGGTTGACCACCTGGATTCGCGCGGCTCAGGCTGACGGTCGGCTCAAGCCTGTAGACCCGGCCTTTGCTGCCCAGCAGGTGCAGGGAATGCTCAAGGCATTTGCCTTCTGGCCGCAGATCTCCCTGAACTGTCCACCACTGTCACCCGAAATGCAGACGACAGTCGTAGAGTCGACGCTGGACATGTTTCTGGCCTGCTATCAACGGCAGGCATGAAGGGCACGCAAAAGGACACATGGAACAAATGACACTATTCACGTGTTTATCCGCTGGACCGAAGCCCTGAATAAAACACTACAAAGTGTTTCAAGGCGACTCGGGCGCTGGAAGCTGTGGGGGTTATAGTGAGCCTCAGTCCCATGGCATTGCAGAGAGCATCATGAATTCAGCCAAGCCCGAAGAAAAAGATCCCGCCGCCCCCATCGATCACTTGCGCTTCCACCGGCCGCACGCTCATCTGGCATCGACGTTCGGCAATGACACTTTCGCATTGAAGGCCGAAGCCTTTGCACGCTTCTTCGGCACCCCGACCTTCCTCGGCGCGCAAACCCTCATCGTCGTGGTCTGGATTGCCCTGAACGTCACGGGGTTAACGACCTTCGACGTCTACCCGTTCATCCTCCTCAACCTCGCGTTCAGTCTGCAAGCGGCCTATGCCGCGCCGTTGATTCTGCTGGCGCAAACCCGTCAGGCCGCTCGCGACAAAGCCCAGTCCGAAGCCGACGCGCTACACCGCGAGACGTTGGCGATTGCCAACAGCGAACGGCAAGCGCAAGCCGCGAAGACCTCCGCACAGTTACTGACGTTGCTTGAGCAAAACACCCGACTGACCGAGATGACCAAAGAGCTGACCGAACGCATCGAGAACCTGACATCAGAGATGCATCAACACATTTTGAAAGATCAGCAACGCTCCTGATCGGGCAATTGCACCCAGCGTGATAACTCGTCGAACAGCGTCACCACCGAGCGCAATGCTCGACAGTCCGGGCGAGTCAGCAACCACAGACTGGTGTCGTAACCGAGCAGGGGTTCGCTCAAAGGGCGCAGCCCCTGCGCGGGGTCGATCAGAAAGTCCGGCAACGCGGCGACCCCAAGCCCGGCGCGTACCAACTCGGTGACCGAGTGCATGCTGTTACAGCGATAGCTCGGCAGCACACCGGGAAATTGCTGACGACGCCAGATCACGGTTGGATGGTCGGGCAGAAAGTCATCCGGGGCGATCCAGCTCAACCGTGTCAGATCACTCGGCTCGACCGATTTCAGATACGCCGCACTCGCGCACACCCGATACGACACAGCGCCCAATCGCCGCCCAACCAGATGCTCCGGAGGTGAGCGGGGTCAGGCGCAAGGCGATATCGGCATCGCGGCGGCTGAGGTTGGCGAAATCGTTGGAGGTGCTCAGTTCCAGGGTCAGCGCCGGGTACGCCGGCATGAACTGCGCCAGTGCCGGCAACAGTAACGCGTGCAACACCGAATCGGTGCAGGTCAGGCGCACGGTGCCGCTGATCACGTCACCGCCCTGCTCCACGCCAATACGCGCCGCTTCCAGCGCCTGCTCGGCGCGTTCGGCCTGCTCGGACAGTGTTCGGGCCAGGGCGGTCGGCAAATAACCTGCACGACTTTTCTCGAACAGCGCTTGGCCCAATGCCGCTTCCAGGCGCCTGACCGCACGAAACACCGTCGAAACGTCGACCTTCAATAGCGCCGCCGCCCGTGCCAGAGAGCCGCCGCGCACCAACGCAAGAATCAAGGCGAGGTCCGGGTAATCCAACTGATAGTGCGTTGCTGCATTGAACACTTGGGTAAACGCCACTGTTGATTGCGTGAACGCCACTCTATAGTCGGCTCCAGCAATCAACAAGTCTTGGGAGACACCATGGAAGCGAGCCCTCAACTGCGTATTGCACTGATCGGTGACTACGACCCGCAGGTCACTGCCCATCAGGCAATTCCCCTGGCGCTGAACCTGGCCGCACAACACACTGACGTCGATGTGCAGTTTGAGTGGCTGGCCACTGACCACATTGACGCAAACACCCCGCTGGCTGACTTCGACGGCTTCTGGTGCGTGCCTGCCAGCCCTTACCGCAACATGGACGGTGCGCTGTTGGCGATCCGCTTTGCCCGTGAACAGCAGCGGCCGTTCCTCGGCACCTGCGGTGGTTTTCAACACGCGGTGCTTGAATACGCACGCAACGTTCTGGGATGGACCGATGCCGAGCATGGCGAAACTTCGCCCGACGCCATTCGCGCCGTGCTCACGCCGCTGACCTGCTCACTGGTCGAGGTCGTCGACAGTATCCGGTTGGTTGAAGGCTCGCTGATTGCCAACGCCTACGGGGCCACAGAGATTCATGAAGGCTATCACTGCCGCTACGGCGTCAATCCGGCGTTCGAAGAGCAATTGCTGACACACAACCTGAGAGCCACCGGCCACGATTCGGTGGGTGATTTACGGGCCGTGGAGCTCAGCAATCATCCATTCTTCGTCGCAACCTTGTTTCAACCCGAACGCGCGGCGCTAGCCGGCACCCTTCCCCCCTTGGTCAACGCCTTTATCCGGGCCTGCGCGAGGAACCACAGATGATCGCCAACACGCCTTCGCCGCCTTACTACGCGGTGATTTTCACTTCACTGCGCACCGCCGCCGACCAGGGTTACGAGCAAGCAGCACAGCACATGGTCGAACTTGCCCGCGACCAACCAGGGTTTCTCGGAGTGGAGTCGGCCCGGGGTGAGGACGGGCTCGGCATCACCGTTTCCTACTGGTCCAGCGAAGAAGCGATTCTCGCCTGGAAACAACACGCCGAGCACAGTGCAACCCGCGAACGCGGACGCTCGACCTGGTATGAAGCGTTTCACACGCGGGTCTGCAAGGTAGAACGCGCTTATGCCTTCGAGCGTCAGCCGGCCTGAACCAGACGGCGCAGCGCGCTGATCTCCGGTAAATCCTCACGCCGCATATAGACCCGCAGTGGTTCAGTGATATTGATCCGGTCGTCGATATTCTGCTCCAGCAACAAGCGGATCAGCTCGCGCTTGAGGGTCATGGCTTGACCGTCCTCAGGCGTCCAGACGAACTCGCTGGCGGGGATGATTGCGTCGTCTGCGACGTCCATGCCAAAGGCATCTTCGCTGAAACGGACGATGTATCGGGCGGTCTTGCGATTGAAACCGACGAAGCCGATGAGTTGGTCGGCGGCCTGGCAGATAAGTTCGGACGTGATGCGCATGGTAAACCTCACGGATGCGTCCCGCAGGACGGCTGAACGATGGTTTACACGCAGGGGCGGGATAACGGATGCGTCGGGATTTCCCTCTGATGGGGAAATTGCCGAGGTGGATCGTACTGCAAAGGACTGCACAAAAGCGCGGAAAAAACGCCCCTCGCACACGTTAATGTCAGTTTGGCGATAGCGCATCCGGCGCTCAATTGTTAAAAGATAGGTCTTTGAAATCGCTTCTTACGAAAGGACCTCGACAATGCCTGTTACCTACACCAAAAGCGCCCTGTTGCTGAGTCTGATGCTCGGCCTTGGCCAGGCACAGGCTACCAGCCAGCAGAGCCCGACCGCTCTGGCCACCGCCACCGGGATCCCGCACCCGGCAGTGATCGCCCACCGTGGCGCCTCGTTCGATGCACCGGAATCCACTGCCGCCTCCTACAAACTGGCGCGCGACCTGGGCGCCGATTACCTGGAAATGGACCTGCAACGCAGCAAGGACGGCGTGCTGTTCGCCTTGCATGACAACAACCTGCAACGCACCACCGACGT
>NZ_JBFTLU010000371.1:0-4609 GCF_056396605.1 Pseudomonas sp. 05T35 | reverse complement strand
CTTGGGGCGAGCGTTTTTTTGCTTACTTTTTTTAGGCGCTTGTAAAAAAAGTGAGTCGCCGTCAGGCGAAACCCTAAGTGGCCGTTACCGCAGGAATGGATATGTACACCTGCAAGAGGTTGGTCGGCTGTCAGGCCGTCATCGCGAGCAGGCTCGCTCCCACAGTGGATTGGTGTACATCTGCAAGAGATAGGCCGGCTGTCAGGCCGCCTTCGCAGGCAAGCCAGCTCCCACAGGTTTGATGGGTGTACATCTGCGGGAGATTGGTCGGCTGTCAGGCCGCCATCGCAAGCAAGCTCAGCGCCTACACATTCTTGGGCAACCGCTGATCAATCACCCGATACAGCGCACTGCCCTCAGGCCAGTTACGCATAAACCGCGCCCGATCCCGCGCATACGCCGGAGCAAAACTACTCAGCGAACCGTGCTGACACATCGAATCCAGATCGATCAACGACCAGCGATCCTTGTCCCAAAACAAATTATGCCCCTTGAAATCCCCATGACTGATCCGCTCGCGAATCAGCTCGGCAAACAAATGATCCAGCGCCAGCAACTCAGCTTCAGGCGCCTCACCACTCTCAACGAACGGCGCAAAACGCTCAATAATGTCCGGCCCCGACAAATACTCGGTAACCAGATAGGCCCGACTGCGCAGCCAGAAAAAACGCTTCTCCAGCAGCGCCAACGGCTTGGGTGTAGCGATGCCGAGGAACGCCAGGCGATGCCCCTCGCGCCATGAATGCCAGGCGCGACTCGGGCGCCAGAAGCGCTTGAGCCAATGGGCAACGCCCTTGATATTGTAGCGTTTGACCAGCAGCGTGCGCCCCGCCACCTCGACCTTGCCAACACTCGCAGCACCACCGGTCTTGTACAGATGCCCCTGATCGAGCAACGCATCGGCCTGCGCCAATACCGGCAACATGGCCGCTTCTTCCTCGCGACGAATCGCGCGCAATCCGAACGCCCCGCGTTGCACACTGAACAACGTGCATTCGCGGCCGACCTTGATCAGAAAGTCTTTCAAACGCCAACTGCGGACCTTGTCGACCTGCTTCTGCAAGGCTTCCAGCGGCAAGGCATGCTCGCCGTTGCTCAACAGGTAATACACCAGCAATTCTTCGGTGAACGGCTCAAGCGACTTGGGCAACTGGGCGAAAAACACCCCGAGGTTCTCCAGGACTTTCTGTCGGGACAACGGCTGACCAGCCTGCTCGACCCGAATACCCGCACCGTCGATCAAGTACAGTTGGCCGTTTTGGCGCAGCAGGTTGTCCAGGTGCAAGTCTTCCTGCCACAGGCCCTTGCTGTGCAATTGACCGATGGCGCCCAGCGCCTCAGCCAACACCGCCGTTTGCTCGTCCGCCAGCACCGGTAGTGCTTCGACCTGCTTCCAGGCATCGCCGAGGCTTTCAGCGCCTTCGAGGAAATCGAACAGCAACCAGCCGCCCTCGCCGTCTTTCAGACCATCGGCCAGCAGCATCGGTGTGGTCAGGCCTTGAGCGGCGAGCAGACGGACACCGTCCCGCTCACGCTGAAAATGTCGCGCCGCCTTGCTGCCCACCAACAGTTTGGCCAGCACCGGACGCCCGCGCCAAACAGCGGCCCCCACATAACGCTGGCCCGGCAAAACCCGCAGCACGCTGAGCAGTTGCAACTGCGCCGGACCTGCGGCATCCGCCAGCTCGATACTCAATGGCAATCCCGGTTCACGACCGGCGTTTTTCAGTTCAGACAAACGCATCAACGCGTCTCCTTGTGACTGCGTCGAGCGATCAGGCGCTGCACCCAACGCTCGACCTGCGGGCTATTCGCCGACTGATTCAGGTACGTTGCCAGCAACAGCCGCACCTCCTCACAGGTCCAGACCGGCGCCCGGCGTACCAACGGCTCCAGATCCTTGATCCGGTCACGCTGACCAAACAGCAGCGGCCGGGTTTTCTCCAGATCGATCAGTTGCGCCTGATAACCAGCGCCAGCGGGTCGCAAAAAAATGTGCTTGGGATAAAAGCAGCCGTGCACTTGACCCACATCGTGCAGCCGACGCGCAAGCCCCGCGCAGGCATGCAGAATCCCCGCCTGCTGCGCATCACTGAGACCCGACCACTGCTCCAGCAGCGAATCCAGATCATTCCAGCCGTCCAGTGCACGCGTCAGCAGAATCGCCCTGACTTCACCCTCTCGCTTGCGCTCACCAAAAAATACCGCCTGCAGCGCTGGAATTCCCAACTGTTGGTAGCGGCTGATGTTACGAAACTCACGGGCAAAACTGGGCTCGCCAAACGGCCGGAACAAGGACCGCGTCAAGTAGTTGCTCTGACGTTTGAGGTAGTAACCGTTACCGTCCAGATCCAGCCGAAAAACACTGCTCCAGCCACCTTGAGACATGTTCGGTTCATCCACTGCGTCGAGTTGCTTGCCCCACAGGGCATCGAACCCGTCGAGGCCATGACGTTCCAGCAGTTCGCGGTCGTCAGTGGCCAGAAAGTCAGTCATTCGTATCCCTTGAAAATCTCACGATCCGCCGGTTCCGGCGCGTGTCGAAGGCCTTGAGTCGAGACCCTTGGCGGTACAGCAATTTCAGGCTCCGTCCCCACCATCAAAGCGCATCTCCATAGCGCTGCTTGCGTTCATACAGCTTGTTGGCCTTGCCCTCGAGCCACGCCAGCAACGACGCCTCTTCACGCAGAATCTGGCGCAAGGGTTGCTGGAAGTAACCTTTGAGGAAACGCAGCTTGTCGCGACGCGTCAGGCCGATATCCAGCGCCGAGAAATACAACGCCGCCAGATCCTTGTTACGCCAGCGCCGGGTGATCGCCCGGCGGGTCTGGGCACGGTGCAAATCGATCACCGAGAGCTTGAAATCGTCAGCCGTCACCGGTTTATCGGTGTGCAGCAGAAAGTGACAGATATAGCAGTCGCGGTGGTTGACCCCGGCGCGGTGCATCATGCCGGTCATGCGCGCCACTTCGGCAATCAACGCACGCTTGAGTCTTGGCTCTGGCGGCTGCTTGACCCAATCGATGCTGAAGTCTTCCAGGCTGACGGTCGGCGCCAGTTCTTCGGTGACGATAAACGAGTGCTGGTCCGCCGGGTTGCTGCCGCGTTCGCCGTAAGCGACAGCGGTCATGGTCGGCACGCCGACTTCCTGCAAACGCTGGATAGCCCGCCACTCCTGGCCAGCACCGAGGACCGGCAGTTTGGCGGTGAGCAGATTCTTGCAGATCTCGCCCCAGCCAATGCCCCGGTGAATTTTCACAAAGAAGCCGTTCCCGGCCACTTCGGTGCGCAGGGTCCGGCGAGCTTCGAGTTCACGGTAAACCTCGCCCTTCAGGCCTTCGACTTCGGTGAACGCATCGCGTCCGGCCCAAAGGCTCTTGAACGGTTCGGCAAGAATCAGCTTCRTCAGTGTTGCTCCGCCAGAATCACATCCGCCGCGTGCTGCGGCATGCTGTAGAGATCGGCCGTGTCAGCGAAGGCCAGGCCATTACGGCTCCAGGCCGCACGCGCTGCGTCATCGCTCAGCATGGTCGTCAGGTACTGCGTGAGTTGCGCCTGTTCAAACGGCTCGTCCAGCACCAGCCCGCTGTCGGCCTCAGCGATGTAATGCGCATAACCGCACACCGCACTGACCAGCACCGGCAAGCCGGCCACCAGCGCTTCAAGCAATACCGTCCCGGTATTTTCGTTGTACGCCGGGTGGATCAACAGGTCGGCGCCAAGCAGGAAACGCGGGATATCGCTGCGGCCCTTGAGGAACTGCACGTTATCGCCGAGCCCCAACGTGGCACTCTGTAGCTGGAATACTTTGGGGTCGTCCTGGCCAATTACAAATAGCCGGGTACGTTTACGCAGCCCCGATGGCAACGCGGCCAGTGCCTTGAGGCTGCGATCGACACCCTTGGTCTTGAACCCGGACCCGATCTGCACCAGCAACAGGTCATCGTCAGCCAGGGAAAATTCGCGACGGAATTCAGCGCGAATTTCAGCCGCGTTGGCCGGCGCACGCCGGTCCAGGGCAATGCCCGGTGGCAGCAGATGGAAGCGCTCAAGCGGCGTGTCGTAATGCTTGATGAACAGCGGCTGCTGGACTTCGGAAATCATCAACACTTCGGTTTTCGCATCTTTGGCGAACACCGCGCGCTCGTACTCGGCAAAGTGCCGGTAGCGACCCCAGCGCCGATAGAGGGCATTGCGCAGGGTCTGCGCCTTGTCCTCGAAGCAGCCATCGGCAGCGTAGTAGACGTCGAGCCCCGGCATTTTGTTGAAGCCGATCAACCGGTCCACCGGACGCTTGGCCAGATCGGCTTCCATCCAGGCACTCAGCTTCTCGTTACGGCGATGATTGAAGATCGCCTTGACCGGCGCCACCAGCACTTCGAAACCCGGCGGCACATCGCCTTCCCAGATCAGCGTGTAGACGCGGATCTGATGCCCGCGCTGCTGACATTCCAGGGCGATGCGCATGAAATCGCGCTGTAATCCGCCAAACGGGAAATATTTGTAAAGGACAAAAGCCAATTGCATCAGCGCAGCTCCTCAGCCAGTAGCGGCGGCTGCAAAAGCGTGCTTAAACGGTTCGCGACACGCTCGGGGTTCAGGCGAGTGA